>CAIXUE010000001.1 GCA_903922545.1 uncultured Alphaproteobacteria bacterium
AAGACTATGAAACCGCCTATGCCAACAGCGCGGTGGCCAAAGACCTGCACCGCGTCCGCAACGCCAAACCGCTCTGGTCAAAACTGGGAACCGTTGCGGCGCTGCCCTTCATCGGCCTGGACCTCTGGATGAACCAGCTCTTTGGCGTTTCCCTGTTTGGAACCCTCCGCCATGGTAAACCGGATCACGCCACGCTTAAAAAAGCGAAAGATTGCGCGCCCATCGCTTATCCCAAACCCGACGGAAAGCTAACGTTTGACCGTCTTTCCAGCGTCTTTGTTTCCAACACCAACCATGCCGAAGACCAGCCGGTGCATTTGTTGCTGCGCGATGCTTTAATCCCGATTAAAGTGAACCTGCCGGACTATGCCGAACCGGCCCAGCGTTACTGTCCGGCAGGCGTGTACGAAATTGTTGAAGAAACTTCAGGGCCGCGCTTCCAGATCAATGCGCAGAATTGTGTTCACTGCAAAACCTGCGACATCAAGGATCCGGCGCAGAACATAACCTGGACCACGCCCGAGGGCGGCGGCGGTCCGAACTATTCGAACATGTAGGAGCAGGACTTGCGTAAAATTGTCGGTTTGCTGGGAATGTCTTTGCTGCTGTCCGGCTGCGCCATGATGCCGAAGATCGTGGGTGGTGGTGCGCCGCCCGCCGCCCAGCCCGACGCCCAGGCCGATGCTTATTCCACCTATCTGTCCGCCCGCTTCGCCGCCCAGCAGCATGACATGACGCAGGCGGCGCATTATTACGCCCAAAGCCTGAAGAACGACCCGGCCAACAATGATCTTCTGTCGCTGGCCTTTTTCTATTCCAGCACCGCGGGTGACCTGGATTCCGCCGCCACCTATGCGTCAAAAGTCGTTGCCGCAACGCCGGATGACCGCGCCGCGCGGCTGGCGCTGGCTGTCGCCGCTTTCCATCACAAGGACTATGCGGGGGTGCGCAAACAGCTTGCCGCTTCCGCCAAGGGCCCTTTCACCATCCTGACCGTTTCGCTGTTTGATGGCTGGGCCGCCGCTGCCATGGGCGACACCGCCCAGGTCACTGCCGACATGAAAACCCTGGGGGCTCAAAGCGGGGCGCAAGGCGTGGCCGCCTTCCACGCCGCCCTGATGGCCGAATTCCTGAACCAGGATGCCGACGCGCTTTACACCAAGGCGTTGCTGCTCAATGCCGGCAGCCCGCGTGTGCTGGAAGCCTATGGCCGTTATCTGGAACGCCAGGGCCGCACCGCGGACGCCACCAAATTCTACAACAGCATCCTCAAATCGAATGTCGCCGGTCCCCTGGCGGCTGACGGGCTGGCGCGCATCGCCAAAAAACAGAAACCCGATGCCATGATCCGCAGCGCCGAAGAAGGCGCCGCCGAAGGATTGTTCGGCATCGCCGCCTCGCTCAGCGATGCCTCCAGCGCCGATGTTTCGATCCTGTATCTGCGCATGGCGCTGTATCTGAAGCCGGATCTGTCGCTGGCTCAAATTCTGCTCGCCAACCGTTATGAGGCGCTGCAGAAATATGATGACGCGGTGACGATTTTCGCCAAGGTCGATAAAGGCTCGCCTTATTACCACATGGCGGCGCTGCAGGTGGCGCGCGATGAATCCAAGCTGGATCATAATGATCTGGCGGCGCGCGATCTGAAGGCGCTCACCGACGCCGATCCCAGGGACAGTGAAACCTGGGTCACGCTGGGCGATACCTATCGCGAAACCGGCAAATACAGTGACGCCATCAATGCTTATAACCAGGCGGAAAAAGCCATCGGCACGCCGGCCAAGAAAGACTGGGCGCTCTACTACGCCCGCGCCATGGCTGAGGATAAGCAGGGCAATTGGGACAAGGCCGAAGCCGATGTGAATACCGGCCTGAAGCTGTCACCCGACCAGCCCGAGCTGCTTAACTATCTGGCCTATTCCTGGGTGGACCAGAACCGCAAATTGCCCGAGGCGCTTTCCATGCTGGAAAAGGCGCGTTCTTTACGCCCCTATGACGGCTATATCGTCGATAGCGTGGGCTGGACCTATTACCGACTGGGCCGGTATGACGACGCCGCCCAGACGCTGGAAGCCGCCGTGCTGCTGGTGCCGGGCGATCCCACCATCAATGACCATCTGGGCGACGCGCTGTGGAAGGCCGGCCGCAAAATGGATGCGCGCTTCCAGTGGGACCACGCCCTGACGTTCGGTCCCGAGGACGGCGAGAAAGCCCAGCTGGAACAGAAACTGAAATCGGGACTTACCGGATAATGAGTTCCGCCATATCGGTCTCGGCTCTAGCCAAGATCAACCTGTTCCTTCAAATCGGTGAAAAGCGCCCGGAGCGCCGGCCAGGAAAAGTGTGGAGCGCCTTTTGAGCGATAGCGAAAAAGCGCGGAACGGTTTTCCGTCCGGCCGCGCGACCATAAAAGAATCCGCGCCCGCTAAGATTAATCTGTTTCTGCAGATTGGGGAGAGGCGCGGAGATGGTTATCATCCGCTGCAAAGCCTGGCAGTCTTCACTGCGCTGGGCGATGTGCTGACCGCTGAGGCGGCAGACACTCTTTCCTTGTCGCTGGACGGACCTTTCGCATCTTCGCTGGCCGGCGAAAGCGACACTCTGGTGCTGCGCGCCGCAAAGGCGTTGGCGGCTAAAGCCGGTGTCACAGCGGGCGCAAAACTGTCCCTGACCAAGAATTTGCCGGTGGCGTCCGGCATCGGCGGCGGCAGCGCCGACGCGGCGGCGGCCTTGCGCGCTCTGTCCACACTCTGGAATCTCAATCTGGATGAAGCAGCGCTCCGTGATATCGCGGCCAGCCTGGGCTCGGATATTCCGGTGTGCGTCGTATCCCAGCCGCGCTGGATGGAAGGGCGGGGCGAAATTCTTTCCTCCATCGCCTCCTTGCCGCATCTGCCGTTGCTGCTGGTCAATCCGAACGTCGCCGCGCCCACCAAGGATGTGTTCGCGGCGCTCTCCAGCCGTACCGGTGTGGACCGCAAATTGCCGCCAGGACGCTTCCGCGACATGGCCGATCTTTTGCGTTTCCTGGACGGCAGCAAGAATGATCTGGAAGAACCGGCGCGGCGGCTTCAGCCCGTCATCGGTGAAGTTTTGAAGGCATTGGCCTGCCTGCCGGGCGCGCTGTTCTCCCGCATGTCCGGTTCGGGCGCGACCTGTTTTGCCGTATTTCCCGACAATGACGGCGCGGCCAGCGCCGCGGCGCTTCTGGCCCAGGCCCATCCGGGCTGGTGGATCGCGCCCACTTCCGTGGCGGAATTCGGCATCGAACATGAGGATGCGGGCCAGGATATTGGCCCTACGGATATCGGTCTTTAATCAAATGTTAGGGTAAAATAGCGAGGCTCCGCCCAGTTTTTAGCGGGAGTTCGTTATGGCCAAGGCCCAGACAGTCAAGTTCATCGACAATCCCAACGCGGTGGAGATTTTCGCCTCCGCCGCGACGGGATTTTTCGTCGCGGACGGAAATATCTCCATCACCTTCGACAGCGCCCGCGCGGATCACACCGAAAGCCCCGGCCCGGTCTATCGCCAGGTCGTGGCGCGCATCGTCCTGCCGGCGTCTTCGGCCCAGGGCCTGGCCGTTGGCCTGTTCGATTTCCTGGAAAAGCAGGGCTACAATTTCAAGAAGCCCGGCAAATAGCCTTTTAGTAGGCCCGCTCGACGCAAAAGTCGGCGATATCCGATAACGCGCTTTTGATCTCGCTGTCCGGCAGGATGGCGAGCGCGTCCTTGGCTGCATCGGCATAAACGCGTGCCCGCCGCATGGTCTCCTGGATCGCGCCGGTTTCCTCCACCAGGGTGATGGCGCGGTTCAAATCCGCCTCGGTCTGGTTGCCGGTCTCGATCACGCGTTTCCAGAAAGCGCGGGTGGCCTCATCCGAACGGGCATGTGCCAGGATGATGGGCAGGGTCATCTTGGCTTCGCGAAAATCATCGCCCACGCTTTTGCCCATCAGGGCCTGGCGGCCGGAATAATCCAGCGCGTCATCCACCAGCTGGAAGGCGATGCCGAGATTTTCGCCATAGGCCTCAAAACCGCTGACAAAAGCCTCACCCTTGTCCGCCAGCACCGCGCCGGCTTCGGCGGCGGCGGCGAACAGCGCGGCGGTCTTGGCCGACACCACTTTCATGTAATGCTCTTCGCTGACGCCCAGATTGCGCGCCGAATTCAGCTGCATCACTTCGCCTTCGGCGATAATGGCGCTGGCGCCGGACAGAATATCGAGCACGGTGAAATTGGCGGCCTCCACCATCAGCTGGAAGGCCTTGGAAAACAGAAAATCGCCCACCAGCACGGAGGGCTTGTTGCCCCACACCAGATTGGCGGAAACCTTGCCCCGGCGCAGCGTGCTTTCATCCACCACATCGTCATGCAGCAGGGTCGCGGTGTGAATGAACTCCACAGCGGCGGCGAGGCGAATATGCCCGGTGCCGCCATAACCGCCTGCCAGTGACGCGGCGATGGTCAGCATGGGCCGAAGCCGCTTGCCGCCCGATTCAATCAGGTGCCGCGCCAGGTCGGGGATCAGCTTTACCGTCGAACCCATGCCCGTGAGAATGAGCTTGTCGCAGGCCTGCATGTCGGCGGCGATCAGGGCGTTGAGGCGTTCGACCGGGGATATCCCCGCCGCCACACCCGCCTTTTTCTCATCCGTCAGCATGACCCGTCCAAACGATGCCCCCATCCGGTTTTATTCCCCCTGCCAGCCCGGTACAAGGACGGGATTTCCCGGTATGAATTCGCCATGCGTATGGTCCTGAAAAGCAACAATCCGGTGGTGCTCAGTTATGCCGCCGATATCCTGACCCAGGCCGGCATCGAATCTGTGGTGTTCGACACCCATGCCAGCATCATGGACGGCAGCATGGCCATTGTGCCGCGCCGGCTGATGGTGCTGGACGAGGATCACACGCGCGCCGAAACGCTGCTGCGCGCAGCGGTCCCCGAAGCCATGTCATGATCCTGGACAAATCGGCTGACACATTTCTCGGAGGCCAGGTTCGCGTTGAACAGCCGCCGTCCGGTTTCCGCTCCGGTCTCGATGCCGTGATGCTGGCCGCCGCCGTTCCGGCCCGCCCGGCCCAGACCGCTCTGGAATTGGGGGCAGGGGCCGGCACGGCCAGCCTGTGCCTGGCGTCACGCATCCCGCATCTGGCGATCACGGGGGTGGAGATCGACCCGGACCTGGCCCAGCTGGCCAACCGCAACGCGGCCGTGAACGGCACAGCCCGGCTGGTGACCTTCGTAGCCGCTGACATCTTCGCCCTGCCGCCCGGTCTCAAGCGGGAGTTCGACCATGTGCTGGTCAACCCGCCTTTCCATGCCGAGGGACAAGTCTCGCCCGATGCGGCCCGCGCCCGGGCCCTGAGCGACCAGGGTCAGTTGACGGATTGGTTGAATCTTGGCCTGCAACGTACCGTTTCTGGTGGATATTTTACCGCAATTCTCAGCGCCGCCCGGCTGCATGAGGGGATTGCCGCGCTGCCCGCTGGCGGTATCAACATCTTCCCGCTTTGGCCCCGCACCGGTGAACCAGCCAAGCGGGTGATCCTGCAAGTCCGCAAA
>CAIXUE010000002.1 GCA_903922545.1 uncultured Alphaproteobacteria bacterium
ATGGTGTTGTCAATCTTGATCTGGTCTTCGGCATCCAGGCCGGCCAGCGCGTCGAACAGCTCGCCATTGACGGCGGCGACAGCTTTTTCCACGCCCTTGCCGCCATAACGCTTGCCGCCATCGCGCAATTCCACCGCTTCATGGGCGCCGGTCGAGGCGCCCGAAGGCACGGCGGCGCGACCGAAGCTGCCGTCTTCCAGCCGCACATCCACTTCCACGGTGGGATTGCCGCGGGAGTCGAGGATTTCGCGGCCTATAATGTCGAGAATGGCGGTCATGGGCAGGCTCCTGAAAAGCTGCCGTCTTCTAAAAGAGTGCGAGGCACCATGCAATCTGGGCGCAATCTTCCCGGAAAAGGACTAGAAAGACGGCCTCATTTGCAAAAAACAGGGGGATTTCATGTTCGCGACACCGGCCACGGTTCTATCCGCTTTCGCCACCTTGCTGGCGGTCTTTGTGCTGATTTTCACCTTCGCCCAGGTTGGCCGCTATCGCGGCAAGCACCGTATCCTGGCGCCCGCCATGACCGGCCATCCCGAATTCGAGCGCGCCGTGCGGGTGCAGATGAACACCATCGAGCAGTTCGTGATCTTCCTGCCGCTGCTGTGGCTGGCGACGATCTATTTCCGCATCTATGGCTGGGTGGTGCCGGCGCTGGGGTTTGTGTGGTGCATCGGGCGCATCGTCTATTCCATGGGCTATATGGCGGCGCCGGAAAAGCGCGGCCCCGGCTTCGCCATTTCCATCCTGGCCAGCCTGGGGCTGCTGATCCTATCCGTGTACGGACTTATCTCGACCTGGCTGGCGGCGACGGTGATCTGAGGCTTATTTTTTTACGATTGCGTCGATCTCGACCAGCTGTTGCAGCAGGCCCGGGAAATCCTTGAGCCGGACCATGTTGGGGCCGTCGGATGGCGCGTGGTCGGGATCCTGATGCACTTCCATGAAGACGGCGGCGACACCTGCCGCCACAGCGGCGCGTGCGAGATAGGGCACCATGCTGCGGTCACCGCCGGAGCTGTCGCCCTGCCCGCCCGGCTGTTGCACCGAATGGGTGGCGTCGAACACCACCGGGGCGCCGAAGCCGGCCATGATCGGCAGGCTGCGCATGTCGCTGACCAACGTGTTGTAGCCAAAGCTGACGCCGCGTTCGGTCACCAGCACGTTGGGGTTGCCGGCGCCGGTAATCTTGGCGATCACATTCTTCATGTCATAGGGCGAAAGGAACTGGCCCTTTTTCACATTGACGATCTTGCCGGTATGGGCGGCGGCGATCAGCAGGTCGGTCTGGCGGCTGAGGAAGGCCGGAATCTGCAAAATGTCCACGGCCTGCGCCACGGCGGCGCATTGGTCGCGCTCATGCACATCGGTGAGCACCGGCAGGCCGAATTTGGAGCGGATCTCGGCAAAGATGGGCAGGGCACGTTCCAAACCGAGGCCACGTTCGGAATTGGCGCTGGTGCGGTTGGCCTTGTCGAAACTGGATTTGTAGATCAGGCCGACGCCGGCCTTCTCGCACGCTTCTTTCAGGGCCCCCGCCATGTCGAAGGCATGGGCGCGGCTTTCCAGCTGGCACGGGCCGGCGATGATGCAAAGTTTTCGGGCATTGCCGATCTCGACCGGTTTGGCGCCGGGCGGGGCGGCTTTGACCACGGCATTGGGCTGGGTGGGGGCGTGGACCGTCATGGTCTTTCCCTACTCCCCGCAATGGCTCAGGTAAAGTTTTGCCTGGATTATGGGTGCGCCGCGGCGGCAACCAGAGCGGCCGGTCCGGCCAGCGGCGAGAAGACCGCCATCGCGTCCCAGAAGATCGTGGTTTTCACGCGCACCACATCACCCGGATAAATCATGGTGACCTGGTTGGCCGGTACCTCTACCTCGGCGGTGCTGCCTTCATGGCGCACAAAGACGGTGCTGGTGCGGGCGGAGTCGGTGAAGCCGCCGCCAAAAGCCACGGCATTGAGCGCCGACATGTTGGCGGCATAGGGATACTCGCCCGGCCGGTTGACG
>CAIXUE010000003.1 GCA_903922545.1 uncultured Alphaproteobacteria bacterium
AACAGCGCGGCCATCGCCGAGAAAGTGCCCATGTCGCTGCTGCGCCAGCGCAAGGTGCCCTCGCTGCCGATGGTGCGCAATTCCTCGCCGATCCAGCTGTTGATGGCGGAATAAGTCAGCGTATAGGGACTGGTCCAGCCCAGATCATCATTCTCAAGGCTGATGGTTGGAAAAAAAGCGCCGGCCTTCACTGACCAGCTGAAATTTCCGCCCGATGAAGGATGCCAGGAAAGATAAGATTCCAGCAGATCCACGCCATTGATCTGTTCTTCATCGGCCCGCGCCAGCGCCACGGCGGAAAAACTGTCATCGAATTTCAGCACACCCTGGCCCGCGCCTTCGAACTGCACATCGGCGGTGCCGCGGCCATAACGGAATTTCGAAAGACCGCCTTGCAGCCAGCCGGTCATGGCGGGGGCGGCCACCAGACGCGCATCGCCGTAACCGGAAAAAGCAAATTCCATCGCACCGGCGGAAGAAAATCCCGCGGCGATCAAAATTGCGGCAAGAAGCGCGCAACGTCTGCGATGTTGCTGCCCGAACATGCGCCATCATCAGGCCGCCATGCTTAAGGGCGAGTAACCCTCAACTTTGGGTGGTTTTCGTACCAACGCCCGTAAACAAAGGGTAAAAATCAGCGCAGCGACGCGGTGAACCTTTGGATGCGCTTGCAGGGTGAGGAGTGGTTCGCCGCAGGCGAACGAAATGGTCCAGTGGACCATTTCGCGCGACGAACGCCGCGAGCTTGGGCGAGCGGCCGGACGCTTGCCTAAGTCAAGCTTGCAGTGAATCGCTGAATTCGACGGCAAGCATCTTCCAGCGCCTTGTTCGAGGTGGCGTAGGAGATGCGGAAGAACGGCGACAAGCCGAACGCCGCCCCATGCACCACCGCCACGCCTTCGGCTTCCAGAAGTTCGCCGGCGAAATCCTCATCCGTGGCGATGACTTTGCCCGCTTCGGTTTTCTTGCCGATCAGTTTGCGGATGGACGGATAAACATAGAAGGCGCCTTCCGGCTTGGGGCATTCAATCCCGCTGGCCTGGTTGAGCATCGAGACCACCAGGTCGCGGCGTTCCTCGAACAGTTTCTGGAAACCGGGAATGAAATCCTGGGTGCCGTTCAGGGCTTCGACGCTGGCCCATTGCGAAATGGAAGAGGCGTTGGTGGCGGACTGGCTTTGCAGCTTGGCCATTGCCTTGATCAAAAGTTCTGGACCCGCGCAATAACCAATGCGCCAGCCGGTCATGGCATAGGCCTTGGAGACGCCGTTCATGGTGAGGGTGCGGTCGTAAAGGCCCGGCTCAACCTCGGCCACGGTGCTGAATTTGAAACCGCCATAGACCAGATGCTCATACATGTCGTCGGTCAGCACCCAGACATGGGGATGCTTCATCAGCACATCGGTGAGGCCCTTCAGCTGTTCGCGCGTATAGCAGGCGCCGGTGGGATTGGAGGGCTGGTTGAAGATCAGCCACTTTGTTTTGGGCGTGATGGCTTTTTCCAGCGCTTCGGGCGTCAGGCGGAAGCCGCTTTCCATGCTGCATTCCACGATCACCGGCTTGGCGCCGCCCAGCAGAACGATGTCGGGATAGGAAACCCAGTAAGGCGCCGGCACGATCACTTCATCGCCGGGGTTCAGCGTCGCCAGCAGGGCGTTGTAGATGATCGACTTGCCGCCGGGCGAAACAAAGGTCTGGGCCGGCTTGTAGTCCAGATTGTTCTCGCGCTTGAATTTTTTGGCGATGGCTTCGCGCAGCTGGGGAATGCCTTCGACCGCGGTGTATTTGGTTTCGCCGCGCCGGATGGCGGCGATGGCGGCTTCCTTGATGTTGTCCGGGGTGTCGAAATCCGGTTCGCCCGCGCCCAGCCCGATCACGTCGCGGCCGGCGGCCTTCAGGTCCCGCGCCTTGGAGGTCACCGCGATGGTGGGCGAGGGCTGGATGCGGCCCAGCGATTCGGCAAGGAAATTTTTCGGCAGCGACATGGATAAATCCCGGGAATGCGGGTTTTCCCTAGCAACCG
This sequence comes from uncultured Alphaproteobacteria bacterium, assembly GCA_903922545.1. The sequence continues at coordinate 2,023 of CAIXUE010000003.1, forward strand.
GGGGCGGGGCGGGCAAGGCATAAAGCGCGCATTTCACATATGATTGCGCCAGCGACCCTTGAGTCGAAAAAATCATGCGCCGTATCACCTGCCTGATAGCTCTTTTTGCGCTTGCCGCCTGTTCCAAGCCCGCCCCGCCCCAGGGGCGCTGGGAAGGCGGCTATTCAGTCAACGGCACGCTGGTGGCGGCGCGGGCGGAAATCGGCGCCGACGGCCAGGTGCGGGTCAGCGCCCCCGACATCACCAATCTGGAGGGGGCCAAGCCGGAACAGTTGCAGCAGGAACGCGACAAGCTGGCGGCTGACCTGGCGTCAGGCTGGGACGGGGTGGGCCCGCGGCCGTTCGATTTCGACGGCAAGACCTTCCGCAAGCCGGGCGGCGTGGCGCCCCAGATGGTGTGGGACAAATCAAGCAACCAGATGATGCTGGAGCTTTATATCGGCGCCAATCCGGCGATTGGCGTGCCGCTCAGGCCCGTGGACAATTTTCATGACAATCCCTGGCCGAGCGGTTGAATCGATCCAACGCTCATGACCGGCCAATAGCGTCCGCACTGCTGCGGCCGTCCCTGTTACTGGCCGTGATCAGTTTCGCCATCCATCTTTTCATCAATGGCCGTTATGGCTTTTTCCGTGACGAACTTTATTTCATCGTTTGCGGCCAGCGCCCGGATTGGGGCTATGTCGATCAGCCGCCGCTGATCCCGCTGCTTGCCGCCGGCTCTTACTGGCTGTTCGGAAAATGGCTTTTGGGTTTTCGGCTTTTGCCCGCGCTGGTGATGAGCGCCACCGTGGCGGCATCGTCGGAGTTCACGCGCGCGATTGGCGGTGGGCGTTTCGCACAAAGCCTGGCGGGTCTTTGCATGCTGGGCGCGGGCTTTTTCCTGGTCGATGGATTTCTGTTTTTCACCGACATGTTCCAGCCGCTGACATGGCTGGCGCTGGGGTGGTTTCTGGTGCTGATCGCACGGGGCAAAGATGAGCGCTGGTGGCTGGCTTTCGGCGTCGTCACCGGCTTCAGTCTTCTCACCAAATACACCATCGCTTTTTATTTGCTGGCCTTGGCGCCGGGCCTGTTGCTGACGCCGCTGCGCCGTTCCTTCACCCGGCCCTGGCTTTATGCCGGCGCCGGCATCGCACTTTTGATGGTGGCGCCCAATATCTTGTGGCAGCAGCAGCATGGCTGGCCGTTTCTGGAAGTCGGCACGGCCGGCAGCAACGGCAAGAATATTCCGCTCTCGCCCTTGGCGTTTTTCCTGCAGCAACTGATTTTCATCGGCCCCCTGGCCGCGCCGGTCTGGCTGGCGGGGCTCTGGGTGACGGCAGTGAAACCCGCACAAAGCATCTGGCGGGTTTTTCCCGTCGCCTGGGTGCTGCTGTTCGCGTTTTTCGTGGCCACACACGGCAAGCCTTATTACCTGACCCCGATCTATCCCACACTGCTGGGCTTTGGCGCGGTGACGATCGAGACATGGCTGACCGCGCGAACGCCTCGCGCTCTTGTTCTTGGCGTTGTGGCGCTGGTGGCGGCGCTGGCCTCACCGCTGGCGGTGCCGGTGCTGTCGCCGCAGGCTTATGTGGCTTATGCCGCCGCGCTGGGCCTTGGTCCTTCCACCGCCGCGCTGGAGCGCAGCAAGCTGGGCGCCCTGCCCCAGCAATTCGCAGACATGTTCGGCTGGCCGGAAATGGCCGCCAAAATCGCCGCCGTGTATCGCGGCCTGCCGCCAGCTGAACGCGCCAAGGCGGTTTTCTTCGGCCAGAATTACGGCGAGGCCGCCGCTATCGATATATTCGGAAAAGATCTGGGCCTGCCGCCCGCCATCAGCGGCCACAACAATTATTATCTGTGGGGGCCGATGGGGCATGACGGCAGTGTGATGATTGTGATCGGCGGCAACCTCAAACAGGAGCAAAGTCTGTTTCAGAGCGTGACCCAGGTCGGCGTCACCGATGCGCCCTATGCCATGCCTTATGAGACCGGCAAGCCGATCTATGTGCTGCGCGGGCTGAAAGAACCCATGGCGGTGCTATGGCCCAGCCTGAAACACTATCAATGACACAGGCGTGACATAGGTCTGCCGCCCTATTTTCTTTTACCGGGCGGCGGCGCAAATTCCCCGCGTATCCATCCGGTTGGACCCCGTGCCCAAGCTCCTTTCCGATTACATCAGACTGTATGACGACATGCTGGCGCCGGCGCGCTGCCAGGCACTGATCGACAAATTCGAGGCAGCGCCGTCGCTGCAGGAATCCACCCCCGCCGACAAGCATTTCCGTTTTGTCGAACTGAATGTCAGCCGCCACTGGCCCGACGTGGAAGCCGAAGTGCTGGAAATCATGATGAAATGCATCCAGCATTACTGGCAGACGCTTTCGATCGGCGCTTCGTGGCCCACCAAAGTCTGGGCCGAGAAAATCCGCCTCAAGCGCTATATGCCCGGCGGTGGCGATAAATTTCCGCCCCATGTCGATGTGATGAATGCCGAGGAAAGCCGGCGCTTTCTCACCGCTATTCTTTATCTGAACACACCGGGCGGCGGCGAAACGGTTTTTCCGGATATCGATATCACGGTCACACCCGCACCTGGGCGGATGGTGATTTTCCCGCCGCTATGGACCTTTCGCCATGCCGGATTGCCGCCGCGCGACCGGCCCAAATATATTTTGCACCGTTATCTGTGGTATCCGCCGGCGGATGAAAAGATGCCGGAGTGAGCAGGACATCTTGCCCCTCGCCCAAGCTCGGGGCGCTCGCCGCTCGAAATGGTCCACCGGACCATTTCGTTTGCCTCCGGCAAACCGCGGCTCTCAGTTGAATTTGTGGACTGAGAAAAACGCCGCGCCGCACAGGAAGATGAACGCCACCGCGTGATTCCAGCGCAGCGTTTCGCCCAGATAGGTCACCGAGAAAACCGCGAAGACCAGAAGGGTGATGATCTCCTGAAACGTCTTGAGCTGAGCGGTGGTATAGACGGCATGACCGATGCGGTTGGCCGGCACCGCGAAGCAATATTCGATAAAGGCGATGCCCCAGCTGACGATGATGACGAGCCATAGCGGCGTGCCGGGGAATTTGAGCTGGCCGTACCACGCAAAGGTCATGAAAATATTAGAGACAAACAGCAGCACGATCGGCGCGAGATAATCAAAGTTCATCGGCATCCCCGGGTCATCTCAGACGGGACCATAAGGCGGCAATCCGGCCGGCAAAAACCCCGGTCCCGTCGGGGTTTTCAAAGCGGCTGGATTCCGTCGCACCCCCCGGAAAAGCCCGGCTTTCGCGACATTCCATTACAATTTTCCGCCCCCCGGGCGCTTTCCCAAGCCCCCTGGCGGGATCAAGCTGCTTACCGGCCTTGTGTCCATTCGGCGCTCCACCAAAGGGGCACAGCCAACAGGACGGCCGGACCGGCTTTGGTGCCCCCCACGTAAAGCCATCCGTCCGGCCGTCCCTTTTTCCCCAAAAATGCCCCCATTGCGGCCAGTCTGCCGCACAAGGGATTTTTTTGTGTTTTTCGGGCTATAAACGTCGCGAAATCGGGGGGCGCGCGACAAAGCTTTACAGCCATGCCCTTGTATCAAAGGGGGTTCTGGCCCTATTTGCTGTCCCTGAAGTTCCCGGCAAAACAGTCCAATAAGATGGCCGGCCCAATCTGAATGAGAGCTCGATGAAATCGATTTTCCGCGGCCTGTCTGTCAGCGTCATTGCCCTTGCGGCGGCCGGCTGTTCGACCCCCAATCCCACTGCTCTGGATCAGCCTGGCGATGTGCCGGTGGCGTTTACCGCCCCTGTCGTCAAGGACGCTCCGATCTGGCCGGAAGCCGGCTGGTGGAGCAATTTCAAGGCGCCCGAACTGCCGGCGCTGGAAGACACCGCCGCCAAGCAGAATCTGGATATCGCGGTTGCCGCGGCCCAGCTGCTGCAAGCCGAGGCCACCGACGAACAGGCTTTCTCGTCCCTCTTGCCCACCGTTACCGGCAGCGCCGGCCTGACCCGCAAGGGCATCAACACGCGGGGATTTGAAACCGACTCCAACGCCTTTACCGCAGGTTTCAGCGCCTCTTATGGCCTGGATATCTGGGGCCTGTCGCAGGACAGGTTGCGCGCTGCCCGCGAATCCCTGCGCGCCAGCCGCTATTCCGAAACCGTGGTCGGGCTGACCACTGCCGCCGCCGTGGCCAATGAATATTTCACCATCCTGGGCCTGCGCGAACGCATCACCATCACGCGCCAGAACATCGAAGCCGCCAACCGCATCATGGCGGTGACCCAGGCCAAAGTGACCAATGGCGTGTCGTCGAACCTGGACCTTTCGCAGCAGCAGGCCACCGTGGCCGGCCAGCAGGCCCTGTTGCCGCCGCTGATCGAATCCGAACGCGAAGCCCGTTATGCCCTGGCCATTCTTCTGGGCCGCGCGCCCGAAGGCTTTGACGTCCACGCACAGAATCTGGATGGCATCGTTTCACCGGCCGTGCAGGCGGGCATGCCCTCCGAACTTCTGCTGCGCAATCCCACCGTGGCCGAAGCCGAAGCCAA
>CAIXUE010000004.1 GCA_903922545.1 uncultured Alphaproteobacteria bacterium
CTCTTCGCGCAGGGCCTTGCAGGCCTGGGCGCCGGAATAGTCGAATTCGCAGGCCTGGCCGATGACAATAGGACCCGCACCGATGATCAGGATGGTGTGGATGTCGGTCCGTTTGGGCATCAGAAAAAACTCGCGCGAAATCGGGCGGACGCTTGCGCGCTCCCGGGCCGGCCAGATTGCAGGTTAAGGGGACCGTTTAGAGGGGTGGAAGCGGGTCCGCAACCCCTCTTTTTTGATGGTCGCACGGCCGAACGCAAAACCGCTCCGCTTGCTGTGCATAACGACAAAAGCTCCGCACTTTTGCTGGCCGATGCTCCGCCACAGGGCCGCTCAGCTTTTCCAGCGCAGCACGCGTTCCTGCACAGGATTGACGAATTCGGCGCCATTTTGGGCCGAATCTGACCAGGTTTTCTTGATCCGGTGGTACCAGATGGCGGGAATGTCCGAATACTGGATCAGCATCAGATTCGGATTGAATTTGAGGCCCTGGCGCTGCAATTCCACGATCTTGCGGTCATCGGCGATGAAGGTGGGCCCCAGGATGGTGAAAAAGGGCCGGATGAAAAAGAGCCAGCCCGGCCAATAGAAAACCTGGATGATGTCGGTGTGGTCATCATCGCGCGGGGTGCAGACGGTGAGCCCGATCACCTTGAAGGCTTTACCGAACAGCTTGCCGGAAATGATCTCAAAGCGGGTTGAGGGAAGTTCAAACGTGATCTCGGTGGTGACGTCGCCCAGGAGGCTATAGACCGGCTTGGACGGCCTGTGCGCCGTCATCACAAAGCCGGTGGGCAGGGGCGCGTAGTGCTTTTCCTTCACCCGGGGCCTGGCCTTCCACCACCAATGGGCATGGACGTAAGGGCCATGGGCCGGGTCCATCAGCCCGATAACGGCGTGATCCACATCGCAAGGAAAGGTTTGGGTTTCGGTCCAGCGGGGCTTTGCATTCTCTATTGGAACACGCGGTGGCTGGGTTCGCGGCGCGGCGCTGGGCTTTTCGGCGACATAGACCCAGATCAGGCCGTCCTGTTCCAGCACGGGATAATTTTTCAACCGGATTTTTTCGGGGTCCATGTCCTGGCCCTCTACGAGCGAGGGAATGGCGCTGCAGATGCCATCGCGGCGAAAGCGCCAGCCATGATAGGGGCATTCGACGGTATTCTCGGCCAGGATTTTTCCCGCGGATAACGGCGCGGCGCGGTGCGGGCAGATATCGCGGATGGCGAAGGCGGCGCCGTCATGCATGCGGCCCAGTAGCACGGGCTCGCCCAGAAGCATCTCGCGGCGCATCTGGCCCCGTTTGAGGCTGGATGACAAAGCGGGCATGTACCAGAGGTCGCGGACGTATTCCGCGGCGCTCATGGCGTCATGCCGCCCATCATGCCGGGAGGCAGCTGCGGCATGCCCGGCTGGCCCGGCGGCGGTGGCGGCGGAGTCAGGATCTGGGCCTGGTTCACCAACAGGCCGCTGGCCTTTTCAGCGGGCAGCTTGAAAGCAAAACCATTGGCGCGGGCATTGAGGGCGCTGGCCTGCTGGGCGACGTCAGGCTTGGCGCCCGGCACGGTGGAGGCGGAAAGCCGCGCCCAGGTGTCGTTGCCCTGCTGGATGAGGTCGAGCGTCACGAGCAGGCCATCGAACGTGCGCGCCACGATATGGGCCTGCGGCTTGGCGAAATCCGCCGGCGCCAAGGGCTCAACATCGGTGAAAGTGAAATTGGCGATGGCGAAGGGGATGGAGTTGATCATCCGCGAATTGGGCTGGGCCTTGGCCGGCGCATTGGCCAGGGCATAAATCTGCGCCGAGGCGGAAGCGCGGTTGACCATGAAGGCCGGCCCCTTTTGCGGCGTCACCACAATTTCCTGAATGCGCGTGTTGCCAAGGGTCAGCACCTTGGTGAAAAGCCAGGAGGGAAGATCGCCCTTGGGCACATAGGCGGCGCGCGCCAGGAACGCCTGGTTGCTGTCGGTGCGGCGCACGAACAGGCCCTGCGTGCCGTTGGGATCGCCAAGGTCTTCGGTGTTGCCCAGGATCACGTCGCCCAGGATGGCGCCGCTTTTATCTTTGACCGTGACTTCGGTGCCGGTGCCCTTGGGGGGCAGGTCCAGCGCCAGATAATGCAGCCAGTCGGCACGCGCAGTCTTGGGCGCGATGGTTTGCAAAGTCGCCATGCCGATCAGGGTGTGGCGCACCTGATCGAAATCGGCGGGATAATTGCCGCGCTGGGGCAGGACCCAGCCTTTATCGGGCGTGAAGACGGCATCAAAGGCGCCATCGTGATTGGCGACATGGATGGAGGCTGCGTTTTTCACGGCGGCGGCAAAGCCGGGCAGGACCTCGGTGGGTGTGTAATGCGACTGGCCTTCGGCGGCGCGCTGTTCCAGCGCGACGCCGGCCAGCACCAGGCTGATGGCGGCGGCGCTGCCCAGGATGACGAGATTGCGGCGGCGCGTTTCCATCAGGCCACCTTTGTATTGGTTTTGGCGGCGGCGATGCGGCCGGCGGCGCGGCGGCGCCGGATCAGGCCATAGACAATGGCAAAGCCAGCCACCACCAGCGGCATCAG
>CAIXUE010000005.1 GCA_903922545.1 uncultured Alphaproteobacteria bacterium
ATCTGGGAGCCGGCAAGACCACCCTGGCCCGCGCCATTCTCACCGGCCTGGGCGTCGATGAAACAGTGCCCAGCCCCACCTTCACGCTCGTCCAAACTTATGACACGCCCAAACTCAGCGTCAGTCATTTCGATCTCTATCGCCTGAAAAATCCCGCCGAGATGGATGAGTTGGGACTGGACGAAGCGCTGGAGACCGGCGCCGCCCTGATCGAATGGCCCGAACGCGCTGAGAAACGCCTGCCCGCCGATCGCCTGATGGTGGATTTGCAAGCAAACGCCGACGGACGCAAAGCTTTTCTCTCCGGCCCCGTGCGCTGGCGGGAGGTGTTCGGTGCATGAAGCCGAAACAAAAGCATTTCTCAACCGCGTCGGCTGGGGCGATGCGAACATCACGTCATTGCCCGGCGATGCTTCCACCCGACATTACGCGCGTCTGGTTCAGGGCGGCCGTCACGCATTGTTGATGGATCAACCCCAGGGCGCCGAAACGCCGCTGGCCGGACCCAAGGCCAATGAAACCGAACGCCGCGCGCTGGGCTACAACGCGCTGGCGCGGCTGGCGGGCGCCGACACCAGCCGCTTTCAGGCCGTGGCGGATTATTTGCGGGCGCGCGGGCTGGCGGCGCCGGAAATTCTTGCCGCCGATCATCCCGCCGGCCTGGTGCTGCTGGAAGATTTCGGCGACCGGCTTTACGCCGATGTGCTGGCCAAGGGTGGCGACGAAGAAGAGCTTTACAAGGCGGCAGTAGAAGCTCTGGCGAAACTCCATCAACAACCCGCGCCTGCTGAATTATCTCCCGGCATGCCGCTTTACGCCTATGATGAAGCCGCCTTGCTGGCCGAGACCGACCTTCTCACCGAATGGTTCCTGCCTCTTGCCCTGAACCGGCCCGTCACCGGCAGTGAACATGACCAGCATCGCGCCTTGTGGCGCGCCGCGCTGGACAGCGTCGTCCAATCCGATCCCGTGCTGGTGCTGCGCGATTTTCACGCCCAGAATTTGCTCTGGATGCCGGAACGGGTGGGCCTTGCCCGCACCGGGCTGATTGATTTTCAGGATGCGGTGGCGGGTTCTCGCGCCTATGACCTGATTTCCCTGATCGAAGACGCCCGCCGCGATGTTTCGCCCGATCTGGCCGAACGCACCACCGCCCATTACCTCGCCGCCGCGCAGGTGAAAGACGAAGCCCAGTTTCGCGGCGAAATGGCGGTGATGGCCGCCCAGCGCAATGCCAAAATCGTGGGGATATTCGCCCGGCTTTACAAACGTGACGCCAAACCGCGCTATCTGGCCCTGTTGCCGCGTGTCTGGGGCCATCTGGAACGGGATCTTTCCCACCCGGCGCTGGCGGATTTGCGCGCATGGTATGATCGGACGATTCCCAAAAGCCGCCGCGCCATCCCTGCGGAAAAGGAAATGATTTGAGCAAAGTCACGCGGGCAATGATCATGGCGGCCGGTTTCGGCACCCGCATGCGCCCTTTGACCGACGACCGGCCCAAGCCGCTGGTGACGGTGCGCGGCCGCACGCTGCTGGATCACGCTCTCGACCGGCTGGTGGCGGCGGGCGTCAGGATGGTGGTGATCAACCTTCATTACCGCGCCGAGCAGGTGAAGGAGCATTTGAAGTCCCGCCGCGATCTGGAAATCCGCTACTCCCTGGAAGAAGAAATCCTGGGCACCGGCGGCGGGGTGGTCAAAGCGCTACCCCTGTTTGAAGGCGAAAGCTTCTTCATCCTCAACTCGGATTCCGTCTGGGTCGAAGGCTATGTCGCGCCCCTGACCGCCATGCAGCGCATGTGGGACCCTGACCGCATGGACGGTCTTTTGCTGCTGGCGGCCATGACCACCGCCATGGGCTATGACGGGCGCGGCGATTTTCTGCTGGATCCCAATGGCCGCCTCGCCCGGGTGCCCGAACGCACCAATTCGCCTTACGCCTATCCCGGCGTGCAGATCGTCCACCCCCGCCTCTTCGCCAATGCGCCGCAAGGCAGCTTCTCCACCAATGTGATGTGGGACCGCGCCATCGCCGCGCACCGGCTTTATGGCCTGCGGCTGGAAGGCGTCTGGATTCATGTCGGCACGCCAGAAGCGCGTGACGAAGCCGAACATTTTCTTGCGCGGCTGACGCCCGCGTGAGGGGCCCCAACCTTTTTACGATCCCCTCCGGCGCGGATTTCGCGCGCAGCCTTGCCAAAGGCCTTGTCGAACGGGTGGGAACAGACCCACTGGCTCTCTCGCGCACCATCATCTATCTGCCC
>CAIXUE010000006.1 GCA_903922545.1 uncultured Alphaproteobacteria bacterium
AGATCTATGTGCCGCGCATGAACGCCATCCTGGCGGTGGGCGTGATCCTGATCGTGCTGATTTTCAAAAGCTCGGGCGCGCTGGCTGCCGCCTATGGCATCGCCGTCACCGGCGTGATGGTGATCGATACCCTCAACGCTTCCATCGTGGCGGGCAAGCAATGGCGCTGGAATCCCGTCCTGGTGGTTCTTCTGTTCGGGGCGATGGGCGCAAGCGACCTTCTGTTCTTTGTCGCCAACTCCCTGAAAATTCCCGAGGGCGGCTGGCTGCCGCTTCTGATCGCGGCCTGCGTCTTTGTCGGCATGGATACCTGGCGGCGCGGACGGCGGGTGCATCTGGAAAAAATACGCTCCGATTCCATGCCGCTGAACCTGTTCCTGGAGCGCGCCGACAAAAGCACCCTGCGCGTGGCCGGGCTGGGCGTGTTTCTGTCCTCGCGCAACGATGTGGTGCCTGGCGCGCTGCTGCACAATCTCAAGCACAACAAGGTGCTGCATGAGCGGGTGGTGATCGCCACCGTTGTCGTGGAAGACACACCGCTGGTGCCGCCGCAAAAACGCGTCGAGGTGGAAAAGCTGGGCAAGGGCTTTTACAGCATGCGTATCCATCACGGTTTCTTTGAAACCCCCGATGTGCCCCAGGCGCTGGAAGATGCGCGCCGTTTCGGCCTGGCGCTGGACGTGGCCACCGCGACATTCTTCATCGGCCGCGAGACGCTGGTCCCCGCCGAACATTCCGAACTGGGCGGCTGGCGCAACTGGCTTTACCGCACCATGGCGGGCGGCGCCCTGTCGCCCGCGCGCTTCTATCACCTGCCGCCCAACCGTGTGGTTGAGCTTGGCACCCAAACCACAATCTAAAAGGCGGCCATGAGTTTCACCGGCAAAGCCGACGCGCTTCCCGTCATTCACACGCCGGGGCCATCCACCATCAAGCGCGACCTGTGGCTGATGCTGGGTGCGCTGGGCGTGGTGTTCGGTGATATCGGCACCTCGCCGCTTTACGCCATGAGCCAGAGCGCGCTGGCGGCGGGCGGCGCGTTGCCGCGGCCACTGGCGGTTTATGGCGCCCTGTGCCTGATCTTCTGGGCCCTGATCGTGGTGGTGACGATCAAATATGTCGGCTTCATCATGCGCGCCGACAACAATGGCGAAGGCGGCGTCATGGCGCTGGCGGCGCTGGCGCACCGGGCGCCGGTGAGCCGCAGGACCAAGACCGCCATCGGCATCGCCGCGCTGCTGGGCCTGGCGCTGTTTTATGGCGACGGCATGCTGACGCCCGCCATCACCACGCTGTCGGCGCTGGAAGGCATCAGCGTGGACAATGCCGGCTTCTCGAGTTTTATCGTGCCCATAACTTTGGTGGTGCTGATTGGCCTTTTCCTTTTGCAAAGCCGTGGCACCGAAAAGATCGGCAAACTGTTCGGCCCGGTGATGGCGCTGTGGTTTGTGGTGATCGCCGTGTTGGGCGCGATTGAGATTTTGAAAGCGCCGCAGATCCTGCGCGCCGCCAATCCCATGTATGGCGTGATGCTGTTCGCGCATGAACCCTGGGTGGCTTTTGTGGCGCTAGGGTCGGTGGTGTTGGCGGTGACGGGCTGCGAAGCGCTGTATGCCGATATGGGCCATTTCGGCGCCCGGCCGATCCGCTGGGCGTGGCTTTATTTTGCCCTGCCCGCACTGCTGCTGAATTATTTTGGCCAGGGCGCGCTGTTGCTGTCGCATCCCGGCGATGCGCCGATCCTGTTCTACGCCATGGTGCCGGGCTGGGCGCATTATCCCATGGTGGCGCTGGCCACCGTGGCCAGCGTGATCGCCAGCCAGGCCGTGATCAGCGGCGTTTTCTCCATCACCCGCCAGGCGGTGCAGCTGGGCCAGTTGCCGCGCATGGAAATCCGCCACACCTCGGCGACCGAGCAGGGCCAGATCTATGTGCCGCGCATCAATGCCATGCTCTGCCTGGGCGTGGTGCTGATTGTGCTGATCTTCAAATCCTCCGCCTCTCTGGGCACCGCCTATGGCATCGCCGTCACCGGCGTGATGGTGATTTCCACCGTGTTGGTGGGTGTGGTGGCGATCTATCGCTGGAAATGGCGGCGGCCCACCGTCTATCTGGTGTTCGGCCTTTTGGGCTTGATTGACCTGACATTCCTGGCTTCCAACAGCCTGAAGATCGTGGAAGGCGGCTGGCTGCCCTTGGCGGCTGCGGCCGGTGTCTTTGTGGTGATGGACACCTGGCGGGTGGGCCGGCGCGTCTATCTGGAAAAGATGCGCGACAATTCCCTGGCGCTGGATCTCTTCCTGGCGCGGGCTGACAAATACAATCAGCGCGTGGCGGGCACTGCCGTGTTTTTAAGTCCGCGCAGCGATGTGGTGCCCAACGCCCTGCTGCACAGCCTCAAGCACTACAAAGTGCTGCATGAGCGGATGGTGCTGGCGACCGTGACCGTGGCGGATACGCCAATCGTGCCTGTAGGGCGGCGGGTGTCGGTGGAAAAATTGGGCAAGGGATTTTTCTCGGTGCGCTTTGTCTATGGCTTTTTCGAAACTCCCGATATCCCCGAAGCCTTTGCCCTGGCGCGGGCGCAAGGCCTGGCGCTGGAAATAGACAGCTCCACCTTCTTCCTGGGGCGCGAGACGCTGGTGCCGGGCGAACATCCCAGCCTGCCGCGCTGGCGGGTGGCGCTTTACATGTGGCTGGCGTCAAACGCGCAGGCGCCGGCGCGATTCTATCACCTGCCGCCTGGACGGGTGGTCGAACTCGGCACCCAGGTCACTATCTGATCCAAGCTCGGCGCGAGGAATTTTGCGATCTGGGCAGGAGCGTCGCGCGGAGCGTGCGGACGCACGTGAGCACGCGCGACGAACCCAGAGCGCAAAAGAACCGCGCCCCGTCAGTCGAGAGCAAAGACTAAAGATTTCAGGTAAGCGCTTTCCGGCAGCATCGGATGCACGGGGTGATCCGGCCCCGCCCCCGCACTGCGGATCAGCGCCGCCTTGCGTCCACCGCGCAAAATGCCGGCAGCGCATTCACTGGCAAAGCGTTCGGCGGGAATATTGTGCGAGCAGGATGCCAGCAACAGGATGCCGTTCGGCGCGGTGATCTGGGCCGCCAGCCGCGCCAGCTTGCGATAGGCCTTGGCGCCCGGCTCCAGATCCTTTTTGGATTTCACAAAAGGCGGCGGGTCGGCAACGACAATGTCGAAACTTTCTTTTTCCGCCGCCAGTCTTTCCATTTCCTCGAAGACATCAGCCTTGATGGCGCGGATGGCCACGCGGTTGGCCGCAGCGCTGTCTTCCGCCAGCGCCAAGGCGGGCGCCGAACTGTCCAGGCAAAGCGTTTCGGAGGCACCGGCCTGGGCCGCCAGAATGCCGAAGCCGCCGGTATAGGAATAGGCGTCCAGCACGGATTTGCCTTTCGCCAGCCCGGCGATGAAAGCGCGATTGTCGCGCTGGTCATAATACCAACCTGTCTTCTGGCCCTGACCCAGATCGGCGAAATAGCGCGCGCCATTTTCTTCCACCGCGATACGGCCCGGCTCGCCCTTTTCGGCGCGGACATAAAGCTCCAGCCCTTCCAGGCCGCGCGCCGGCGCATCATTGCGAAGAATGAGTGTGGCGGGCGCAAAAACATTCTCCAGCGCCATCTTCAGCGGCACCAGAAGATTTTCCATGCCCGCAGTGGTGATCTGCACCACAAGACTGTCATCGAAGCGGTCAATCACCAGACCCGGCAGGCCATCGCCTTCGGCATGCACCAGCCGGTAAAACGGCCGCGCATAAATCGCATCGCGCAGCGCCAGCGCCCGCTTCAGGCGCGCGGTGAAAAAGGCCGCGTCAATCGCCGCGCCGCATTCGCGCGCCAGCAGGCGCACCGCGATCAGGCTTTTGGCGTTGGCATAGCCGGTGCCGAAATCCTGGCCGTCATCGCCTTTGACATTGACCAGCGCGCCGGCAGGCAGCGCCTTGAGCGCGGCGTCCATCACGATTTCATTGGAATAGATCCAGGGCGCGCCGCTGCGTGCTTTGCGGCCTTCCTTGGGCTTGAGGGTAACTGTGGGGCGTTTGCTCATGGCGCCACGCGTTAGCACGGCTGACGGGGCGAAACGCGGGATAAAAAGCGCAGGGCCGCCGGATTTGTCATAAGTATTTGATAATAAAGGAATATATTTAATTTCGCGGAAGTTCCAAAAGCCCCGCGCTTGTCATCCCGGGGAAGCGTCCTTTAGATGCCGGCAAACAGGGAGATCAGCATGGCCATCGACGGCACTTGGGAAATCACCATCAACTCGCCCATGGGCGCGCAGAAAGCCAAGCTGGAATTGACCGCCAGCGGCGGCGCCCTGACCGGCACCCAGCATGCCCAGGGTTCTTCCCAGCCGCTGGCCAACGGCAAGGTCGATGGAAACAATATCAGCTGGTCGGCCAACATCACTTCACCCATGCCCATGACGCTGGAATTTTCCGGCGCGGTGGATGGCGACACCCTCAAGGGCAGCGTCAAGGCCGGCGCCTTTGGCTCGTTCCCCTTTGCCGGCGCACGGGTTTAATACCCGTTGCCTATTCATAGAGAAGGTTGGCCGTTTATCGCGCTCTTTGCCGGCGTCAATCTGCTGGCATTTCTGATTGCGCCGCCCTTGGGCTGGCTGCTGCTGCCCATCACCATCTGGTGCATCGCCTTCTTCCGCGATCCCGAGCGCATGACACCGTCCGCGCCCGGCCTGATCATCTGTCCCGCCGATGGCGTGTTGCTGCCGGTCATTGATGCGGTTCCGCCGGAAGAGTTAGGACTGGGGCCGGCGCCCCGGCCGCGCCTGTCGGTCTTCATGAATGTCTTCAACGTGCATGTGAACCGCAATCCGGTTTCGGGCACGGTGATCGCGAAATCCTATCGGCCGGGGAAATTCTTCAATGCCTCCTTCGACAAGGCCAGCGTCTATAATGAAAGAATGTCGATCCGGCTGCGGCCCGAGGGCGAAGCATCAGACGCCCGCGATTTGGCGGTGGTGCAGATTGCCGGGCTGGTGGCCCGCCGCATCGTCTGCGACCTGACCCAGGGCCAAGGCGTGCAACGGGGCACCCGTTTTGGCATTATCCGCTTCGGCAGCCGGGTAGATGTCTATTTACCGCCAGGCTGTACCATCCTTGTGGTTCCCGGCAGCAAAACCCGCGCCGGTGAAACCATTCTGGCGAGGTTCGATTGAACGACCATCTGAACAGCGATCATCGGGAAGAGCGGCCCAGGCCCCGCGGCACGCGCCGCGCCCGGGCGCGCCAGTTGGTGGCCGCGCGGCTGGAAAAGCTGGAAGATCTTTCCGTCAGCAAACTGGTGCCTTCCACGCTTACGTTGCTGGGACTGGCCAGCGGCGCCACCGGCATTCGTTTCGCACTGTTGGGAGACTGGACCCATGCGGTTCTGAGCGTGGTGTTCGCCATGATCTTCGACATGCTGGATGGCCGGGCGGCGCGGCTTCTGGGCGCTGATACACGCTTCGGCGCCCAGCTCGACAGCCTGGCCGATCTGGTCAGCTTCGGCATGGCGCCCGGCATCATCATGTATAGCTGGAGCCTGTCGCGCATGGGCACAGCCGGCTGGGTGGCGACATTGATTTTTTGCGCTGCCAGCGCGGTGCGTCTTGCCCGCTTCAATGTGCAGAGCGTGCGCGATGAAGGCGCCACCAAGGCTGATCCCTTTTTCACCGGCCTGCCCACGCCTGCCGCGGCCTGCATGATGCTGTTGCCGCTGGTGCTGAGTTTTCAGGGCGCGCAAATCGCCTGGATTGAAATCCTGCGCCAGCCCTGGGTGGTTTTGAGCATGACCGCGATCACCTCGGTGATGATGGTGAGCCGCCTGCCCACGCCCTCCATCAAATATATGCGCCTGTCGCGCGAGCATCGCCTGGCGGCCGGTTTCTGCGGCGGCATTCTGGCCATGCTGCTGGTGCTGTGGCCCTGGGCCACGCTGACAGGGGTTTTGCTGATTTACATGGCGACCATTCCGGTGGCCGCTTACGTGCATCATCCCCGCACCGCGGCCATCCGGGCGGCCAAATCCACGCCGCATTCCTGATCCGCTGATCTGAAAAAAGAAAAATCCGGCCGCGTGAAACACGCGCGCCGGATTTCTCGTCCCCGGGGCAAAAACTTCAAACTTATTTGCTGGTGGTGCCGGTGGTGCTGGGGCTGCTGGTCGCAAGGCCGCCACGGCTTGGCAAGGTCGGTCCCTGCCAGACGCCCCGATAGGTCGGGCCATAACCGGCCGGCGTATTGACGCCGCCACCATTGGGCGGTTCATCCGAAGCACCGCCGCTATTGACGATGAAGGCCGAACCACCGCCGCCACCGCCGCCATTGCCGCCGCCCATCGCGGTTTCGTAACCGACGCCGCCGGTGAAGCCCTTGTCTTCGATGTCGATACCGGCCTGCGGGCCTGGGTAGCCGTAGCCCATCGGCGGTGACTGATAATAACCACCGCCGCCTTGCGAATAACCACCGCCCTGGAAATAGCCGCCGCCATTGTAAGACGTGGGCGCATAAGCGGGCGGGCCGTAGTTCTGAGAATAGGCCGGCACGATGACTTCGCGTTCGTCATAAAAATGAATGTGCGCGTCATTGGGCGCAACATTCCAGCCCTGATCCTGCAGCCAGGGACTTTGCGTCATGGGCGCAGGCGCGGGAACAGGCGCAGGCCGCACCACAGGCGGCGGCGCGCTGCGCACAAAAGCT
>CAIXUE010000007.1 GCA_903922545.1 uncultured Alphaproteobacteria bacterium
CGTGGGCCCCGCCGATTTCGGCACGGTGGATGCGCCCGCGCCCACGGACAAAGTACCCAACATCACGCCTTGGAAGTAACCCCCTCTGCCTTCCAGGCGCTTCGCGCCGAAGGGGGAGCCGGGCCTTTATTGGGATCGACAGTTATTTCGGTTGCCCAGTCGTCCGCAGATAAGGCTTGTGAGTCTTGTAGCCGGGAAACAGCGATTTGGCTTCGTCATCGCTGACCGCGCCGGTTATGATCACGTCGCCGCCCTGTTTCCAGTCCGCCGGCGTCGCCACTTTATGTTTGGCGGTCAGCTGCATGGAATCGATCACCCGCAAAATCTCGTCGAAATTGCGCCCCGTGGTCATGGGATAGACCAGCAGAAGTTTCACGCGCTTGTCCGGCCCGATGATGAAGACATTGCGCACCGTGGCGTTGTTCGCCGGGGTGCGGCCTTCCGATGTGCCTTCGGTATCGGCCGGCAGCATGCCGTAAAGCTTGGATACTTTCAGATCGGTGTCCCCGATCATGGGATAGTTGGGCGCCAGCCCTTGCGTCTCTGCGATATCAACCGACCATTTGGCATGGTTCTCCACCGGATCCACCGAAAGCCCCAGCACCTTCACGCCGCGCTTGTCGAATTCCGGCTTCAGCTTCGCCACCGCGCCCAGCTCGGTGGTGCAGACCGGGGTGAAATCCTTGGGGTGCGAGAAAAACAGCACCCAATTGTCGCCCGCCCAGTCATAGAAATGCAGCGGGCCTTCCGTGGAAGCGGCGGTGAAATCGGGGGCGATATCGTTGATCGAAAGCGGCATGGGCGATCCTCTGGGCAATAAAGCGGCCGGCACGATAGCCCAATTGCCGGGGCCCCGGTAGCGGCCCGCCATTTCCACATAGCGGCTGCGGGGTATTGCAAGGTTGACGCGCGCACCCGTCCCGGGCCAAACCTTCGGCAGGTGCAAGGTGTAGGGAACATGGGTGTAATGCCCGGGCTGCCCCCGCAACTGTAACCGGCGAGCAATCGTCCATCTAAGCCACTGAACATTTTCGAATGTTTGGGAAGGCGGGCGAAAGCGTAAAACCGGGAGCCAGGAAACCTGCCTCGCACTGTCGTCCAGTTTCCGGCCAGGGTGTGCCGAAAACTCGCGGGGTAAACCGTCGCGGCGACAATGTTGGAGTCGCGCGGGGTGTTTCTTGAACAACCGTACAAAAACAGCCGTGCCGGCTCCTGAACCCTGTCAGGAGAAGTCATGCTAAAGTCCATTTTGTGTAGCTCAGCCGCAATCGCGGCACTGTGTTCGCCTGCCTTGGCGCAAGATCAGTCCGCGCCGGAAAATATCATCGTCACCGCAACCCGCATCGCCACGCCGCAAGACCAGATTGCAAATTCGGTAACGCTGGTCACGGCGGCGGATATCCAGACCCGCCAGGACGTATCGCTGCCCGATGTGCTGCGCGACGTGCCCGGCCTTGATGTGGTGCAAACGGGCGGGGAGGGTGGCCAAACCTCCATCTTCACGCGCGGCACCAATTCCAACCACACCAAGATCCTGCTGGATGGAATAGATGTCTCCGATCCTTCCACGCCCACCAATGTTTTTGATATCGGCAAGCTGAACGCCGCCGATATCGCCCGCGTGGAAGTGTTGCGCGGCCCCGGCTCCAGCCTTTATGGCTCCGACGCCATTGGCGGGGTGATCAATGTCATCACGCAGGATGGCAACGGCCCTCTCACCGCGGCCCTGAACGCGGATGGCGGCAGCTTGGACACTTTCAACCAGGACGCCACGGTCAGCGGCTCGGATGATCAATTCCATTACCGCCTGACGGTTGCCCATCAACATGCCGGCGACACGCTCATCACTCCGGCCTCGATCCTGCTGCCGGGCGAAAAAGCCAATGGCGATTATTACGACAGCCTCAGCGCATCGGCCAAACTCGGTTATGACGTCACGGACTATTTCCAGCTTGGCCTGGTTGGCCGCGGCAGCACCACGCTGGGAAAAAACACCAGCGACGGATTCAGCCTGGTGACGTTTGAAGGCTTTCCGTCTCCCACCCAATCGCGCATCGCCACCGTGCAATATGACGGGCGCGTCACGGCGCATCTGGTGCTGGGTTTGCTCGATCAGACTTTGGGTCTGGGCTACAGTTCCGCCGTCACGTCCGACAACGATCCCCAGAACGGCTATACGCTCAGTTCCGGCAACCGGGTGAAGCTGGACTGGCAGGGCAATATCGCGGTCAGCGATGGTGAAACCATTGTGCTGGGCGCGGAAACCGCGCGGGACGTAATTTCCCAGCCCATCCATGACGGCATCACCATCAATGCCGGTTATGGCGAGTTGCAATCGGCCATCGGCGATTTCAACAACAGCGCCAGCATCCGCTATGACGACAATTCCATGTTCGGCAGCAAATTCACCTGGGCGCTGGCGCCGCAATACAGGATTGAAGACACCGGCACACGCGTGAAGGCCAGTGTCGGCACCGGCTTCAAGGCGCCCTCGCTGGAAGATCTGTTCGGGCCTTTCGGCCACAATCCCAATCTCAAACCGGAAACCAGCACAGATTATGATGTGGGGCTGGACCAGCAATTGGGAACGGATGTCTCAGCCGGCGCCACCTGGTATCACAACGACATCAGCAACCTGATCGAAACCGGCCCGCCGCCCACTTACGCGCCAATCAATGTGGGCAAGGCGCGCACGCAAGGCATCGAAGCCTATCTGCAATGGGTGGCCAGCGACACGCTGAAGCTGCGGGCTGATTACACCTATACCGAGGCGGAAGATGCGGTGCTGCATACCGCCTTGCTGCGCCGGCCCAAGAACAAAATCAGCGGCGATGTCTCCTGGCAGGCGCTGCCGGAACTCAGCACCGACTTTACGCTGCTTTACGCCAGTTCTTCAGCCGATGTGGGGCGGGAAAGCTTCCTGCCGGTGACTTTGCCCAGCTATGTGACGGCCAATCTGGCGGTCAATTACGCTATTTCTGACACATTCACCCTTTATGGCCGGGCGGATAATTTGTTTGACGAGCGTTATCAGAACCCCAGTGGCTTCCTGCAGCCGGGCATTGGCCTTTATGCGGGTATCAAGGCGAAACTGTAAATGAAGGGAGCATCGGCCAGGAAAAGTGCTTTTGCGGTTTTCCTTCCGGCCGTGCGACCCATTAAAAATGTGCTTGGCGCGGTGGCGATCTTGCTTGCTGTTTGCAAGCCGGCCGTCGCCGCGCCGGCAATTGCGTCGCCGCGCCATGTCATGTCGCTTACCGTCTGCACCGACGAATTGCTGATGGATCTGGCGGCGCCGGGGCAGATTGCGTCGGTCTCCTATCTCTCCCGCGAAAAAGCCGCGCTGAGATTGTGGCCACAGGCCGCGTATCTTCCGGTCAATCACAATTTGGTTGAGGAAGTTCTGGCGCAAAAGCCTGATCTGGTGCTGACCCTGGAATATGCTTCACCCGCGATGCGCGATCTGGCGCAAAAAACCGGCATCCCATTCCTGGAAGTCAAAGAAGCGCAATCCTTCGATGACATCCGCGCTGTCACCCGCCAGGTCGCCAATGCCATCGGTGCGCAGGACCGCGCCAAAACCCTCATTGCCCGCATGGACGGGACGTTGCGCCAACTGGCCGACACCACACCCAAACGCAACATCCGCGTTGCCGGCTGGGGCGGCGGCGGCTTTGTGCCGGGGCGCGGCGGGTTGTTCGACGCCATTCTGACGGCAGCCGGCGGCGTCAATATCAACGCCAAAACCGGCGGCTATTATGATGTCGAAAGCCTGATCGTGGCCCGCCCCGACATATTGGCCTATGGCGATGACTATATCGACACGCCATCGCTGCGCCGGGACCAGAATGACCATCCTTTGCTGCTGAAATTGTTCGGCCAGCGGCGCATCGTCTATCCCTCCGCGCTTTATGGCTGCGGCGTGCCACAGACCGCTGATGCCGCGTTGGCGCTGCGCACGCAATTGACTCATGCCATGGCCAATCCGGGCGGGGCGCCATGAAGACTTTGTGCTTATTCCTTACTCTTGCGGTGCTGCTGGCTTTCGCGGCGTCTTTGTTGGCGGGCCGGGTGTGGCTTTCGCCGCAGGAGATTTTATCCGGCAACAATCTCGCCACCCTCATCGTCACCGATATCCGCCTGCCGCGCAGTTTGCTGGCGCTTCTGGTCGGCGCATCGCTGGGGCTTTCCGGCGCGGTGCTGCAGGGGCTGACCCGCAATCCGTTGGCTGAGCCGGGCCTTCTGGGCGTCACCACTGGGGCTGCGTTGGGCGCGGTGATCGCGATCTATTTCGGCGTCACCGCTATTTCACTGGCGGCCGGGCCCTTGTTCGGCCTGGTCGGCGCGCTGGGCGCTTCGGTGCTGACTTTTGCCTTGGGCCGCGGGGGCACTGTCGCGCTTATTCTTGCGGGCGCTGCGGTGTCCAGTCTTGCCGCCGCCCTGATCGCGCTGGCGCTCAACTTCGCGCCCAATCCTTATGCGGCCTATCAGATCATGACCTGGCTGTTGGGTTCGCTGGCCGACAAAAGCTGGAACCAGTTTTTCCTGGTGCTGCCTTTTGTGGTGATCGGCTGCGGGGTGTTGGCCGTCACCGGCCGCGCCCTTGATGCGCTGTCGCTGGGAGAGATGCAGGCCCAAAGCCTGGGCGTCGATCTGGGCCAGTTGCGCGTGCTGGTGATTGCCGGCACGGCGCTGGCGGTGGGCGCGGTCACCTCTGTCACGGGAGCCATCGGCTTTATCGGGCTGGTAGCGCCGCATCTGGCGCGGCCCTTTGTGGGTTACCAGCCCAGCCGCATTCTTTTGCCCGCCGCGCTGATGGGCGCGCTGCTGCTGCTGCTGTCGGATATCGCGGTGCGGGAAATCCATCTGGGGCCTGAAATTCAGCTGGGCGTTTTCACCGCCCTGATCGGCGCGCCGTTCTTTTTCTGGCTGGTGTTGCGCCTGCGGAAAGTTTCGCCATGACGTTCCTGCTGGCAGAACATGTCCATGTGAAGAAAGCCGGCCGCGCCATTCTCAGCGATGTTTCGCTGGAAGCCGGCGCCGGCGATTTCCTGGCCGTGATCGGCCCCAACGGCGCGGGCAAATCCACGCTTCTGTCGGTACTGGCGGGACTTCTTGCGCCCACCAAAGGCGAAGTCAGTCTGGATGGAAAAAACTTTTCTGAAATTCCGCGCAAAGCGTTGGCATCGCGCCGCGCTTACCTGCCGCAAAATCCCAATTGCGAATGGCCGCTTTCGGTGGAACGTCTGGTGGCGCTGGGCCTGACGCCGCAACTGCCCGCCTTTGGCGGCCTGCCGGTGGAATTTGAGCCGGCCCTTTCGGCTGCGCTTCAGGCCTGCGATCTTGTCGCCCGCCGCGACCAGGCTGTGACCACCTTGTCGGGCGGCGAATTTTCCCGCGCCATGCTGGCCCGCGCGCTGGTTGGCGCGCCTGATATTCTGATCGTGGATGAACCTGTCACCGGCCTTGATCCCCGCCATGCTTTAGGTTGCGCCCGTCGCCTGCGCGCCTATGCCGACAGCGGCAAGCTGGTGATCGCGGCGCTGCATGATCTGACGCTGGCGGCGCGCCATGCGACCAGCATCCTGGCCCTGAAAAATGGCCGCGTTGTGGGTGAGGGGGCCTTAACTTCAGCCCTGATCGGCCAGGTCTTTGATGTTCAGGCTGATGTCCGGGGTGAGGGGCTTCACGCTTATGTGAACATCCATGAGCCCCCGTCTGTCCCGGACTGAAACAGGGTTAAGGGCCGGGAGCGCCCCAAAACATGGCACGGTCTGTGAAGGAAGACAGACCGAAGTCTTCAGGTCTCCACTGATGTTCAAACACAAGACACTTTATGCCTCTGCGCTGCTTCTCGCGGGGCTTGCCATGCTTTCCCCGGCCGCCAACGCGGCCGGGACTTCCCATACCGGCGAATTGACCCTGGCGCCTTCCACCATGCAAAGCCCCGGCAGCATCAGCGGCGGCGCGGGCCAGGCCACCTATTCCACCAACATCAACAATGCCAGCAACATCAATGTGCAGACCAATATCGACAACAGCAAAAGCATCGATACGTCCAGCAACATTTCTGTCACCAACACCGTCAACGGCGTGCAGGTCGATTACGGCCTGAACGGCTCCAATTCCCTGAACGTGATCGACAATGCCGGCGTGTACGCCGCCGGCGTGGCGTCGGCCCAGCAGTCACAGCGCAGCGCCGCCGTGGCCGAAGACCTGGAAGTCGAAACTCTGCGCGGCTCTATCGCGGGCTATTAAAGGCCGAAGCGTTCAGGGCGCGACGCAATCAAATGTCAGCTTGCCGCTGTTGGGCTCGTAACTTCCGATGATCGCGGCCCGGCCAACTTTCTTGCAGTAGGAATCTGCTGCCGCGAACGGGTCGGTTCCCCGTGATGCGGTGATGGTTCCCCCATCCCGGTCGCCAACAACCATTTCCGGCGCACAACCAGGGGCCAGAAATAACAGGCCCGGCGCAAGAAGATACGCAATCTTGCAACGCATAAACGCTCACACAAAAGTTCGGCTCAAGCCATTCAGGACTGTCGCGCAGACACTGTCAACTTGTGTGATGCCGCCGTTGTGCAAGCGCCAGCATATGATTCGATTGGTCGCGGCCATCCACAGCAAAATTCAAGACAGAAAATCGGCCTACGACTCCAAATTTTTGCGTCACAAAGGCTTATCCACAGCCAAAACGCCTTGACGCAACCTTGGAATGGCGCACTAGATATCGCGCTGGGTTCTCTGATTTGTCATATTAGTAGGGGTTAACGGCACCTGGTGAATCGAAAAACCGATTCAGCCAGTGCCCGGATTCCCCCTCCAGGGACCATCGATTTTCAGCGGACCGGATCTGGGCCGCGAGCGCATTTTGGGGGCTTTCATGTCGGCTGTCGGCAAACTGGATTATCACGGCGATTTCGACGAACAGGGCCAGCTTGTTGAAGTGCCCAAACGTCCCAGCCTGGCGGAACGCAAAGCCGCCGCGCTTCCCAAGCCGGCGCCCGCGCAGCCCAAGGCTCCTCCTGTCCAGGATTTGGCCAAGCAGGCGGTCAAGCCGCCGATGCCCGCGCCCCTGGCCCAAAAGCCGGTGCCTGCCGACCTCACGCTGGACCGTTCGCGCGACGCGCTGCTCACCGCTTTCGGCAAGGCGACCCTGACCGACCGTTATCTGATGCCGGGCGAAAGCTTCCAGGACATGTTTGCCCGCGTCTCCTGCGCCTATGCCGATGACGTGGCGCATGCCCAACGTCTGTATGATGCCATGAGCCAGCTTTGGTTCATGCCCTCCACGCCGATTCTGTCCAATGGCGGCACCAAGCGCGGTCTGCCCATCTCCTGCTTCCTCAATGATGTGTCGGATTCCCTCGACGGTATCGTCGGCACCTGGAATGAGAATGTGGCGTTGGCTTCCAATGGCGGCGGCATCGGCACCTATTGGGGCAAGGTCCGCTCTATCGGCGAGAAAGTGAAAACCGGCCAGACCAGCGGCATCATTCCCTTCATCCATGTGATGGACGGGCTGACGCTTGCGATCAGCCAGGGCTCGCTGCGCCGGGGTTCGGCCGCGGTCTATCTCGACATCACGCATCCGGAAATCGAAGAGTTTCTGGAAATCCGCAAGGCCAGCGGCGATTTTAATCGCAAGGGCCTGAACCTGCATCACGGCATCAACATCACCGACGA
>CAIXUE010000008.1 GCA_903922545.1 uncultured Alphaproteobacteria bacterium
AATCTTTCAGGGCGGGATGCAGGCCCCAGTCGCTGGTGAGGCTAAGCGTTGCGTCCTTCGGAATCGCCAGTGTGGGGCGCGCGGTATAATAAAAATCACTGGAGACCGGCACCACGATATTGGCGGCGTCATAGGCGCCGCGCAGGAACACCACCAGAAGGCGCGGTCCCGTCATGGGCAGGGCGTAGAGATTTCCCGCAACGCCCAGAAAGGGCAAAGAGGCAGCGGCGGATTGAAGAAATTGTCTGCGATGCATGATGTTCTCCTTCGCCCCTCAGCGATGCATGAACTCAGGCGAGGCCAGGAACAAAAGATTGCGGTCGGCGGGCGATTGGCCCTGGCCCAGCGCGCCCCGCGTGGCTGGTGACAGAGTGGGCGCAACGGCCTGGTAGTAACGCGTCTGCTGGATCAAAGGCGGGGCTGCGGGTTCGGGCGCGGTATCGCCGGGCAGCTTGAAAAGATTGGAATGGCCCTGCCCGATCTGGCGGGCGATTTCAAAACGCGTTTCCATTTCGCCCGGGCCTGACCAGGCGGCTTCAGTCAAGGGATAGCCGTCCGGCGTTTCATGTCCATAGAGCGGCTCGCCCAAGCGATTGAGCCAGTTCAAAAGTGGCTGGTCATTCAGGATCACCTGCTGGCCATAAGTCGCGCGCAGCGCCGATACGGCGTAATGAACTGGGTCTTTGAACTTGCGTGTCAGCGATGACTTGAACTCCGGCGCGGCAAACATGGTCGCCAGCACCTGTTTGATATCACCTCCGCTGGAAAGCCAGCTCGCCATCATTGCCTGGATGAGCGGCTCAGGCGGCGTATCGCAGCAGAAATACTGCGCCAGCTGGGTTGAGACATAATGCGCCGTAGGCGGTTCGGCTGCCAGGATGGCGATGGCCTCTTCGGCTTCGTTGATGCCATTGCTGGCAATCTTGGCGCCCAGAAATGTCTTGGTGCCAAAATCGTGGCGGCTGGGATTGAATTCAAACATGCCGTCGCCGCGATAATAATGCGCCACCGCAAGCTGGAGCTTCGGCGGCTGGCCGCCACGATTGACGCCCATGCCGGTGAGAATGCGGGCCAATTCCTGCACATCATCCTGGCTATAGCCGGTGCCCACGCCAAGGGTGTGAAGCTCCATGATCTCGCGGGCGTAATTCTCGTTGATATGGCCCGCCGCATTCTGGCTGTTGTCGAGATAGATCAGCATGGCCGGATGAATGGCCGTGGCCATCAACAGATCCTGGAATTTGCCCAGCACACGGGGCCGGATCGCGGTTTCCTCATAATCCCCGATCAGGGCACGGATATCGTTCTTGTTCTGGCTGACATTGAAATGGTTCATCCAGAACCAGGTGAGCTGTTCCTTGAGCTGGTTTTTGGAATAAAGATCGCGCAGCAGGGAGCGTGTGGCGGCCTGGTGCGCCAGGTCTTGCAGCTTTTGCTGATAGGCTTTTTGGGCCGCGTCATAATCAGGCGTGCCTTTCACGGCCTGTGCCGCCTTTTGCAACTCACGGACTTCTTCATCGATTTGCTTGAGCGGTTTCTGGGAAATTTCCATGGCCGCGATCTGGGCCTGGGCATCGGCGGGAAGCCCGTCATCGCTGGAAGGATCAAGCTGGGCGGCCAGATAATTCTTGAGACCCGTGGCCGCCAGATTTTGCGCGTCGGCAGTATCGGCACCCCAGCTGACACGGTTCAGGACCGCCAGGTCATTGGGATCGGATGCCAGCGGCGCTGTACCTTCATTGACGGCATGAAATTGCAGGGCGGGCTGCGCCGAGGCGCCGGAATAAGCGGCAAGCACGCAGAGGCTCACGCTGGCAAACAAAGAACGGGGCAACAAAGAGCGCATGCAAGCTCCGATTCATCCCCTATAAGACTATTCAATCCCGATTTTTTGGTTCCCGGGGTGAATAATTCGCAATCCGGAAGATGAACGGAATAGTTCCGTCTTTATTGAAGATATTCAATTTGCGCCGGATTCGAGAGCGCCAATTGTGGCCCGCCGCCATAATCTTCAACCATGCCGCGTATGCGAATGGTATGACCGGTGAGGTTTTCCAATGAGGGATCGGTATTGCGGAAAGCGCGCAAATCATCCGGCGCGACGGTGGCGGAAAATCCGCGACGGTAATCAGCACTGAAATCCAGGAAAACCCGGCCATCGCGGCGGCCGGCATTGATCACCTTGCCTTCGATAATCTGGAAGGTGCCGGTGTCTGCGGGGCGCAAAACATCGGGCCGTTTCACCGCAAAAGTTGAAATGGCCCAAAGGCCACGCTGCGCCGCACGGGCGTCTTTTTCCGCTTTGTAGAAATCAGCCGCGCATTGCGCACGATCCGGCGCGATATCGACGCGCGCCAAACCCTGGCGCAGCAATTCACTCTGCAGCCAGGTCTGGCCAAAAGCCTGGACCCGCACCCGGTCATAACGGTCTTCCTTGGGCGGCGTGGCGGTCAAGGTCAGGGGCCCGGCCATGGCCAGGCGACTGAGTCCGGCCAGCGCGTCCTGCGCCAGGCCCGGTGGGCCGCCGTCATTCAACGGCAAACGAATGCCTTCCAGCATCACGGCACGGCCATCATTGAGGACCAGGACGCCATTTTTTTCCACCCGCACAACCTTGGCGGAGGCGATTTCCACCCCACCGGCGCAAGCCGGAAATTCGGCGGCGAATGCCGGCGTGGAAAGGCACAAGGCGGCGAGGATCAGGGTGAGGCGCATGGCGCCAAGTTTCGCATGGGCCAACGGCAAATTCACGCGCCAAACCGGTTGCAAGGTTAACGCGCGGGCCCGAGGGAGACGCCTTTTGGCGGACCCTCTTCAACAAAAAGGTCCTGCATCAGATTTTGGCTAGGATCGACGCGGTAGGGGTCGAAATCCGTCACGCCCTCGCCCGCCAGGAACGTGTCGTCGATCAGGAAATTCCCGCTGAAGCTTTTGGCGGGTTTGGCGAACACGGCATAAGCCGCATCGGCGAGAATTTCCGGCTTGCGGCTGCGCCGCGCCATTTCATCCCCGCCCAGGTGGGCGACCACGGCCGTGGCGATGGTGGTGCGTGGCCACAGCGCATTGAACGCCACGCGGCCGGAAAATTCCGCCGCCAGGCCCAGCACGCTCAGGCTCATGCCGTATTTGGACATGGCATAGGCGGTATTGGGCGCGAACCAGGACGGATTGAGCGTCAGCGGCGGCGACAGGGTCAGCACATGGGGATTGTCCGCTTTCAGCAGATGCGGCAGACAAAGTTTGGAGACCATAAAGGCGCCGCGCACATTGACCTGATGCATCAGGTCGAAGCGTTTCATGTCGGTGTCCAGCGCGCCGGTCAGCGAAATGGCGCTGGCATTGTTGACGCAGATATCGATCACCCCGAACTTTTCCGCCGTGGCGGCCACGGCTTTGGCGACCTGATCTTCGAAGCGAATATCGCACTGGATCGGCAGCGCCCGGCCACCGGCTTTTTCGATTTCCGCGGCGGCGCTGAAAATCGTCCCGGGCAATTTGGGATTGGGCTCACTGGTCTTCGCAGCAATAGCGATATTGGCTCCATCCCGGGCGGCGCGCAGCGCGATGGCAAGCCCGATGCCCCGGCTGGCCCCGGTGATGAACAGCGTCTTGCTGGCAAGCGTCATGGAGCAGTCCCGCGAAAGCGAATTTTGCCTGAAAATGACAGGAAAGCCGGGCTTTAGGAAGCCGGCGGCTTGTATCGAGCGGCTTCCCCCGCTATATGCGGACCTTCGCACCGTTCAAGGAAAAACCCATGCGCCGTCTTGTTCTTGCCGCTTGCTTCGCCCTTATCGCCGGAAGCGCCTTCGCCCAGAGCGGGACTTCGACCTGGCAGATGAATATGGCGCAGAGCACCATCACCGCTTCCAAATCACCGATCAAGGAAGTGGCCGGGGTTATGGAATGGAATCCGCTCAAGCCGGAACAAAGCACCCTGGCGTTTTCGATCGATACCACCAGCATCGCGGCGGACGACCTCAAGACCGTTCTGGATGCGGCGCATGATCCGGAATTGCGCATTGTCACTACGGGACCGGGAAAGATCAGCGGCGGCAATATCGCCCTGCCGGCCGAACTCACCATTGGCCAGATCACCAAGGCGGTCACCTTGACGGTCAGCTACAAGCCCAATCTGCCCCGCCAGATCGCCTTTCATGGTGAAGTCACCATCCGGCACAATGACTTCAAGCTGAAGGGCAGCGATATCCCGCTGGTGATTGACGGGCCGTTTGAACGGGTTCTGCCCGGCTAACACCCAAGCGGGCGCGGCATGCGCATGTCCGTGGCCACCAAACACGCGATAGCGCAAGCAGCAAAGCTGTTGGCTGAAGGCGCGCTGATCGCATTCCCCACCGAAACGGTTTACGGCCTTGGCGCCGACGCCACCAATGGGCAGGCGGTGGCGGGAATCTTCGCCGCCAAAGGCCGGCCGCGTTTCAATCCCCTGATTGTGCATGTCGAATATCTGCGCCAGGCGGAAGCCCATGGCGAATTTCAGGAGATAGCGCGGGCGTTGGCGGAAAAATTCTGGCCCGGCGCCCTGACGCTGGTTGTGCCGCGCCGCGCGGGAACGCCCTTGTCCGAACTGGTGAGCGCGGGACTGGACACCGTGGCGCTGCGCGCGCCGTCGCACGATGTGGCGCGGGCGCTGCTGAAGGAATTTGGCCGCCCCATCGCCGCGCCCAGCGCCAATCGTTCGGGATCGGTGAGCGCTACCACCGCAGCGCATGTCGAAGAAGGTTTGGGCGGCAAAGTGGACTTTATTCTGGATGGCGGGCCGGCGGCGCTGGGCCTGGAGTCCACAGTGATCGGATTTGACGGCGGCACGCCTGTGCTGCTGCGGCCAGGCGCCATCAGCCGGGACGAGATCGAAGCCATAACCGGCAAGCTGGCCGCAGCGGACGACAAGATCCGCGCGCCCGGCCAACTGGAAAGCCATTATGCGCCCCGCGCGCATCTTCGTCTGAATGCGGCTTCGGTGCGGCAGGACGAAATCTTGCTGGGCTTTGGCAAGGTGGAAGGCGCGAAATTGAACTTGAGCGTGCGTGGCGATTTGAAGGAAGCCGCCGCCAACCTTTTCGCCATGCTGCGGGAACTGGACAAAAGCGCCAGCCTGATTGCGGTATCGCCCATTCCCGATTACGGATTGGGGGAAGCGATCAATGACCGGTTGCAGCGCGCCGCCGCGCCAAGGACAAGCGCATGAGTGAGGCTTACGCAAAACTGAAAGCGGCGGTGGGCAAAAAAGGCTTCACCGAAGACGCGAGCGAAATCGCGCCGCATCTGGAAGAATGGCGCAGCAAATACCAGGGCAAAAGCAGCCTGCTGCTGAAGCCGGCGACCTGCGAAGAAGTGGCGGCCATTCTGGCCATCTGCCATGAAACCCTAACACCCATCGTGCCCCAGGGCGGCAATACCGGCTTGGTCGGCGGCCAAATTCCCTTCAATGGTGAAGTGCTGCTGTCCCTGAAGCGGATGAACCGCATCCGGTCGGTGGACAAGGACGGCATGGTGCTGACTGTGGAAGCCGGCGTGACGCTGGCGGTGGCGCAAAAAGCGGCGGACGCGGCGGGGCTGTTGTTTCCGCTTATGTTGGCCTCGGAAGACAGCTGCACTATCGGCGGCAATATCTCCACCAATGCCGGCGGCAATCATGTCATCCGCTACGGCATGATGCGCGCTCTGGTGTTGGGGCTGGAAGTGGTGCTGGCGGATGGCCGGGTGCTGGAGATGCTGAGGCCCCTGCCCAAAGACAATTCAGGTTATGACCTCAAGCAGATTTTCATCGGCTCGGAAGGCACGCTGGGCATCGTAACAGCGGCCAATCTGCGCCTGTTTCCCAAACCGGCTGAGACCGTGGTGGCTTTTGCCGCGGTGCCCTCGCCCCAGGCGGCGCTGGCGCTGTTGAATCATATGCGCGCCCTGGTGCCGCTTTCGGCCTTTGAACTGGTGCCGCAATTCGCTCTGGAACTGGTGACAAAACACATTCCCGGCACCCGCCCCCCTTTGGCCGATGCCTCGCCCTGGTATGTGCTGATTGAGGCGGCGGGCAATATCGGCCTGGAAGCACAGATGGAAAGCGCGCTGGCGGAACAGAACATCGCGACTGACGCCACCATTGCCCGCAGCGGCGCACAAGCCAAAGATTTGTGGAAATTGCGCGAAGCCATTTCCGAGGCGCAGAAACGCGAAGGCGCCTCCATCAAGCATGATATTTCCGTGCCGGTGGCGGCGATCCCCGCCGTTATTCCCCAAGCCACCGCGGCGGTGATCGCCAAATTCCCAGGGGCGCGGCCGGTGACTTTTGGCCATCTGGGCGATGGCAATCTGCATTTCAACTTTTCCGCTCCGCCCGGCAAGGACAAGGAATTTTTGGCTGAGTGGGATGAAATACAGCTCACCGTGCATGACATCGTCAAGGAATTTGGCGGCTCGATCAGCGCCGAGCATGGCATCGGCACCATGAAGCGCGATCTGTTGCCGCGCTACAAATCCCATGACGAACTGGACGCGATGCGGGCGCTGAAGGCCGCTTTTGACCCGAAGAACATCCTCAATCCGGGCAAAGTCGTGCCGGCGATAAAGCGTTTATAAGATCAGGCTGCTTTGGCGAGCGTTTCGGTGGCGGGCGTCAGCGGCGCCTGAATCTGCCTCTGGTTCGACAGGGCGCTGACCGTGGCGGTGAACATGGTGGCGGCGTAAGGCAGGCAAAGCACCCCCAACATCAACATCCACATGGCGACGGCCGGATCCTGAAAGCCGCGATCAAACGCCATGGAAATCATCGCCACGATCAGAAGCACCAACAACACTGCTTCCTGCCACACCACGCGCAGTACCTGGCTGAACTGGGCCGGATCGGCGCATTTGGGGGTGCGCAAAAACGGCTTGCCAGATGTGAACAAGCCCGTCCAAACCGCTTTGCCCACTGTGTGGGTCAGCGAAAGTCCCGCGATGGAAGCGATCACCGCGCCCTTGAAACCAGACCCGACCTTAGATGGATAAAGCCAAAGGGTCTTGAGAAACTTGGTGGCGAACAAGGCCATGGCCGCGGCCGACAGCGCCGGCATCGGCACATCGATATAGGTTGGACTGGCCCACATCAGCGCGGTCCAGACCAGCGCCGTCATCGTCACCACCATCCCCAATCCGTCGGAAATCCAGGGCAGCCAGCCGGAAATGAACTGATAGCGCTGTTCCCAACTCAGCGCCGATCTGCCCAGGAAAATCGCGCCGGCATGACGCTTGAAAATCCGCATCGCGCCATAGACCCAGCGATAACGCTGGGACATGAAAGCCTCCAGCGTATCGGGCTCAAGTCCCGCACCCATCGATTGGGGAATGTAAGCGGCCTCGAACCCGGCTTCAAACAGGCGCAGGCCCAGTTCGGTATCTTCTGTGATGCACCATTCCGCCCAGCCGCCCACTTCTTCCAGCGCGGACTTGGACACGATGGTCATGGTGCCGTGCTGGATGATGGCGTTGTGTTCGTTGCGCTCGATCATGCCGATATGGAAAAAGCCGCGATATTCCTCATAGGCCATCTGCTTGAACATATTGTCGCTGTGATCGCGGTAATCCTGCGGACCCTGCACCACGGCAATGCCGGGGGATGCGAAATAGGGCATGGCGCGGCGCAGCCAGAACGGTTCGACCTGATAGTCGCTGTCGATCACGGCGATATGCGTGGCGGCGGGATCGGTAAGCGCCAACGCGCGATTTAAAGCGCCGGCCTTGAAGCCCTTCATCTGATCGAAATGGAAAAAGCGGAAGTGTGGACCATTTGCGGCCGCTTCCAGGGCGCGGCAATGCGCTTCCACCGGACGCCACACCTCCGGGTCTGGCGTATTGTTGTCCAGCACGATCACTTCGTAATCGTCATAATCCAGCCGCGACAGCGCATTGAGGGTTTCGATCACCATCTGGGGCGGTTCGTTATACGTCGGCACATGAATGGAGACGCGCGCGCTTTTGGCGGGAATGGCAGCGCGCACCACGCGGCGATCCTCGCGCCACAGGCTGGCAGCCATTTCAATGCCTTCGGTGATGATGATGGCGCAGGCCAAAAGCACCAGCGGCGCCATCACGATCATGGCCGCGATGTTGGTGGGATCGACATACTCCAGGGCCGTAGCGTCAATCAGCGCCAGAAGCCCGGTTGAGACCAGCGCGATCAGCCCGCCCATCACCATGTAACCCGTCTGGTGCAGACGCGGCATACGGCCCAAAATCAACAGGCCCAGCGCCAGGATCAGGAAAGCCACCGCCACCG
>CAIXUE010000009.1 GCA_903922545.1 uncultured Alphaproteobacteria bacterium
ATGGCCACCGATCTGCGCGCCTCGGTCTCTCTCGTCCTGGCCGGGCTGGTGGCCGAAGGCGAAACCACCGTCTCGCGCGTCTATCACCTGGATCGCGGCTTTGACCGGCTGGAAGAAAAACTCTCCGCCGTGGGCGCCACCATCGCGCGTGAAAAAGAATGAAGCCGCTGAAACTCGCCGCCGCCGACAGCGAAGATCTGGAAATCCTCTCCGCCCGGCTGCAGGACGCCACCGCCCGCCTCAAAGACATCGCATGGCTGCCGCGCCAGCGCCGCTTTGCCGCTCTGTTCAACCGCTATCGCTGGGAAGAACCGCGCGGTAACGGAACGCGCATCCGCGCCGGGCTTTATTTCAACGGCGTACTCAAAACCGAATCCCAAAACATCAAGCGTGGCGCCCCCGATGCCGTGGTCTCGCTGCTGGCGATTTCTTTTATACCAAATGGCGGCGAGGACCCCGGCGGCGTGATCGAACTCTAACTGTCCGGCGGCGGCGGCTTTCGCCTGACCGTGGAATGTATTGATGCGCAATTGTCCGATCTCACCGGCCCCTGGGCCGCCCGCGCCCGCCCCGCGCACGGAGACGTATAATGGTCAAGCGGCTGGATGCCTCCCGCAAAAGTTTCAAGGCCGATCTGCAGGTCCTGCTCAATTCCCGCCGTGGCGTGGAAGAAGACGTGGCCGCCCAGGCCCGCAAGATTATCGCCGATGTGCAAAAGCGCGGTGACAAGGCGCTGGTCGAACTCACCAACAAATTCGACAAGGCGAATGTAAAGGCCTCCACCTTGCGCCTGACGGCGGCTGAGCTGGATGCGGCGATCAAAAAGGTTTCCCCGGCCCAGACCCGCGCCATCGAACATGCCGGCACCCGCATCACCGAATATCACAAGCTGCAATTGCCCAAGAAACAGGAATCTTTCCGTGACAAGGAAGGCGCCAATCTGGGCTGGCGCTGGACCGCGCTGGACAGTGTCGGCCTTTATGTTCCCGGCGGCACCGCCGCTTACCCGTCATCGGTGTTGATGAACGCCATTCCGGCCCAGGTCTGCGGCGTCAAACGCATTGTGATGGTGACCCCGGCTTCTGGCGGCCAGATCAATCCCCTGGTGCTGGCGGCGGCCTGCCGCATCGGCATCACCGAGATTTACCGCATCGGCGGCGCCCAGGCGGTTGCCGCCCTGGCGTATGGCACCGACACCATTCCTGCGGTCGATAAGATCGTCGGCCCCGGCAACGCCTATGTCGCCGCCGCAAAACGCGAAGTCTTTGGCCAGGTGGGCATCGATTCCATTGCCGGCCCGTCTGAAATTCTGGTGATCGCCGACAAAGACAACAACCCCGACTGGATCGCCGCTGATCTTCTCAGCCAGGCCGAACATGATCCCTCCTCGCAAAGCATCCTGATCACCGACGACAAGGCCTTCGCCGACAAGGTGGAAGCCGCCGCCGCCAAGGCGATCAATCTCCTGCCGCGCAAGAAAATCGCCATCCAGAGCTGGAACGATTATGGCGGCATTATCGTCGTCAAGAAGCTGGCCGACGCGGCGGAAATTTCCGACATGTTCGCCCCCGAACATCTGGAAATCGCCACCAGGGACCCCAGCATCCTGCTCGAAAAAGTCCGCCATGCCGGCGCGATCTTTTTGGGCAAACACACCCCCGAAGCCATGGGCGATTACATCGCCGGGCCCAACCATGTGCTGCCCACCTCGCGCTCGGCGCGTTTCTCCTCCGGCCTGTCGGTGCTGGATTTCATGAAGCGTACCACGCTGCTCTCGCTGGACGCCAAATCCATCAATGCCCTGGGCCCAGACGCCATGGTGCTGGCTGAGGCGGAAGGCCTCGACGCGCACGCCCGTTCCATCGGCGCCCGCCTGAAAAAATGAGCGAATTCAGAATCTCAGAGATAAATCTCGACGAGCATTCTGTTCTGGCGCATTCCAAGACTATCGAGCAGGAACGCGAAGTTGCCATCGCGGATCTTCTGGAAAAGAACTTCTTCCGTCCAAAGTCCCTCGGCGATGGGCCGTACCGCCTGCTTTTAAGCGTTCAGGAAAGCCGCCTGATGCTGGATATCGTGCCCGAAAACGGCATGGAACCGGACAAGCTGGTGCTGCCGCTGGCCGCCTTCCGCAAGGTGATCAAGGACTATTTCCTGGTCTGCGACAGCTTCTACAAGGCCATCCGCACCGCGCCGCCCCATCAGCTCGAAGCCCTGGATGCGGGCCGCAAAGCCGTACATGACGAAGGCGCCACCATGCTGCAGAAGCGGCTGGAAGCGGGCATCGAAATGGATTTCGCCACCGCCAGAAGGCTTTTCACCCTGGTCTGCGTGCTGCACTTAAAGGCCTGATTTTCCTGTACATACCTGTTGATTATGCTTGATTTTCCCCCATTTGGATGCGATTGAACCGCCCGCATAACCGCCTATTGAGGATCAATGGCCAAGGAAGAATTGCTGGAGTTTGAAGGCACGGTCAGCGAATTGCTGCCCAACGCCACCTTCCGGGTGCTCCTGCAGAACGGCCATGAGATCATCGCCCACACCGCGGGCAAGATGCGCAAGAACCGCATCCGCGTTCTGACCGGCGACAAGGTCATGATTGAAATGACCCCCTACGACCTCACCAAGGGACGCATCACCTATCGCTTCCGCTAAGCTGATCCTGGCCAGCGAAAGCCCCCGCCGCAAGGCGCTGCTGGCCCAGGCCGGCATCATGCCCGATCTGATCATTCCAGCATCGATCGACGAAAGCGCTCTTAAAAACGAACAACCGCGTCTCCACGCTTTACGCCTTGCCCGCGCCAAAGCGCTCGAGGTTGCAAAGAAGCATCAAGGCTATGTTTTAGCCGCCGACACTGTTGTCGCCGTGGGCCGCCGAATTTTGCCAAAGCCCGAAAATGCGGATCAAGTTCGTGATTGCCTTGCACTTTTATCCGGCCGCCGACATCAGGTCATCACCGCCGTCGCCCTGATTTCTCCCGACCAGAAACTGCGCACCCGCATTGTCATGACCCGGGTCTCCTTTCTCCGCCTGACTCATCTCGAAATCGACTCTTATCTGGAATCCCGCGAAGGTCTTGGAAAGGCTGGCGGTTATGCCATTCAGGGCCGCGCCGAAATTTTCGTGAAGGAAATTTCCGGCTCCTATTCAAATGTTGTCGGACTGCCCCTTTCCGAAACCGCGCGCCTTCTTTCGGGCGCCGGTTATCCGGTGTCATGACCGCCGAAATTCTCATCGAGGCGGGCGCGGCGGAAATTCGCATCGCCACTTTGGTTGATGGAAAACTTCAGGCGCTGTCTTTTGAACGCAATTTTGGCGCCAGTCCCATCGGCGATATTGTATTGGGCCGGGTGCAGCATGTTTCGGCCAGCACGCAGGCGGCTTTCGTGGATATCGGCGCGGCGCGCGCCGGATTTCTGGCGCTGTGCGAAGCCCGCTATTTATCGAAGAAAGACGACCCGCAAATCACCGATTGCGTGCGCGAAGGCGATGCGGTGCTGGTGCAGGTGACCAAGGACGCCATCGGCGAAAAAGGCCCGCGGCTAACCGCCGGCATCACGTTGCCAGGGCGGCTGCTGGTGATGACGCCGGGGCAGAAAGAAATAAGCGTTTCCCGCCAGATTGAAGATAAAAACCAGCGCGCCAAATTGATGGCGATCGGCGAAAAACTTTTGAAGGATGACGGTTATATATT
This sequence comes from uncultured Alphaproteobacteria bacterium, assembly GCA_903922545.1. Next base: position 3,699 of record CAIXUE010000009.1, read on the forward strand.
TCGCACGGCTGCGGTTGACGCCTCGCTGGAAAATCTGGTCCAGGACGCGGAGGCCTTAGAAAATATTTGGCGCGGAATTTTGGAAAAGCGCAAAAATGCCCGTCCTCCTGCATTGCTGTATAACGATTTGGGGCCCATTGAACGCACCTTGCGCGATCATGTTGGCGGTGACGTGACGCGGGTGGTGCTGGATGACGCGCTGGCTGCCGAAGCGGCGCGCGCCTATTGCCGCAAAGCCATGCCCGAAGCGGAAAGGCTTATTACCCTGACGGACGAGCCTTTATTTGAAGCGCTGGAAGACGAGATCGCAGCGCTGCATCTGCCCAAAGTCACGTTGCCATCCGGCGCCTGGATCACCATCGAGGCAACCGAGGCGCTCACCGCCATTGACGTCAATTCGGGGCGCTTTACCCAATGCAGCGGGCGGGAAGAAACCAGCCATGCCGTCAATCTGGAAGCCGCCGGCGAAATCGGCCGGCAGATCCGCCTGCGCGGCGTCGGCGGGCTCATCATTGTGGATTTCATCCAGCTTTCCGATCCGGCCCATGTCGCGGAAGTTCTGGCGGCGCTGGAAAAAAGCCTGGCCTTCGACCGTGTCCCCGTGATGGTTTCGCCCATGAGCCAATTCGGCATTGTCGCCATCACGCGCAAACGGGTGCGCGAAGCCCTGAACCATCTGGCGGGTGAACCTTGTGCCGTCTGCCAGGGCGCGGGCCATACCCGTTCCACCGAAAGCGTGGCGCTGGATCTGATCCGCCGGGTGGAGCGCCAGGCGCGCGCCACCCCGGGCCGCGAAATTCTCGCCGAGGCTGCGCCCGAGGTGGCGGCATGGCTGAACGCCCGGCTTGATGAAATCGGGCCGGCGTTGGCGCGGCGCGGGGCAGGGCGGGTTCGCTTTGCTGCCGGCGCGTTCGGACGGGAGGTTTTTGATGTCCGATCCCTCTAAGCCCTGCACCATTTGCGGCAAGCCGCAGGCCGCAAAATTTGCGCCTTTCTGTTCCCGGCGTTGTGCCGATCTTGATCTGGGCCGCTGGCTGAAAGGCGATTATGTCGTGCCCGGCCGGGCGGATGAAGCCGAAACCCCCAGGGATGACCCCGGCCAAGCCCCGGAAGACGAAGGATAATCCGGCATTTTTGGGGGTGCTGGACAGGGGCCAAAGCCTCCTCTAAGAAGCCGGGCCTTGCGTGTGCCCAGGTAGCTCAGTCGGTAGAGCAGTGGATTGAAAATCCACGTGTCGGCAGTTCGATTCTGTCCCTGGGCACCATCGCATCCTCTCCGATATTTGCGCTTTTGTTTTTCGTGAGAGCCGTGCTGAGGCACGCATGGCGTGATCGCCGTTATATCATCGTGAATATCACGGCCGCGCAAACATCAGCGTTCGGATCCGGTTCCCGGCGCCAAGGCCGGTTTGTGCGGCAGACTGATAGACGCTTCTGTGCTATGAATCTCCTGCGCCGGAATTGCCGAGGTTTTTGATGATCACGCTCAAAGTGAATGGCCAGCAGCACGATCTGGATATCGAAACCGACATGCCTTTGCTGTGGGCGATACGCAGTGAGATCGGTCTGACAGGCACCAAATATGGCTGCGGTGTGGCGCAATGCGGCGCCTGCACGGTCCTGGTGGATGGCAAGCCCGTCCGCTCCTGCCAGCTGTCGGCGTCGAACGCGCAGGGCAAGGAGATCACCACCATCGAAGGGCTGGCCGCGAACGGCAATTTGAACAAGATACAGCAAGCCTGGATCGCCGAAGATGTGCCGCAATGCGGCTATTGCCAATCCGGCCAGGTCATGTCGGCAACGGCGCTTCTGAACCACACGCCAAGCCCAACGGATTCCGATATCGATGCGGCCATGGCTGGCAATATCTGCCGCTGCGGCACCTATGTCCGTATTCGCCGCGCCATTCATCGCGCCGCCAAGGTGTAAGGCCATGAACAAGCCTCTCACGCCTTCCGATTATTCGCGCCGCCAGATCCTGGTGGCGGGCGCAACCCTGTCCGGCGGCATGGCGCTGGGGCTTCTCATGCCCGGCGAAGCGCACGCTGCCGCGCCAGAACTGGAAGCGCAATTTTGGGGCGCTGACGCGAATGATCCCAATGAGGTCAATGCCTGGATCGTGATCGAACCGGATGACAGTGTGACACTGCGTTGCCCCATGGCTGAAATGGGTCAGGGCACGGGCTCGGGCCTGCCCATGCTTCTGGCGGAAGAGCTGGAATGCCGCTGGGACAATGTGAAAGTCGAATTTGCCTCGGTCAATCGCAACATCCGCGAAAACACATTGTATGGCGACATGGTCGCGGCGGGCAGCCGGGGCATCCGCACCAGCTGGCCCTATGTCCAGCAGGCGGGCGCTTCGGCGCGGGCGCGGCTGCTGCAGGCGGCGGCGTCGAGATGGAATGTGCCGGTGGCGCAGTGCCAGGCACGCGACAGCAAGATATTTCACCAGCCCAGCGGACGTTCTTTGCGCTATGGCGAGTTGGTCAAGGATGCGGCGAAGGTAAAGCTTGCCGCCGAGCCGGCCATCAAGCCGCCGGAACAATTCAAGCTGGTGGGCACGCGCCAGCCGCGCCTGGACTCGGCCATTAAATCCACAGGCCAGGCGAAATATGGCATTGATGTGCGCGAAGATGGCCAGCTTTACGCATCGATCATGTCTTGCCCGGTCTTTGGCGGCAAGCTGGTGTCGGTGGATGACAGCGCCGTCCAGGGCGCGCGCGGTATCAGCCAAGTGGTCAAGCTGGACGATGCGGTGGCCGTCGTCGCCGACAATTACTGGCGCGCCAATGAGGCCCTGAAAAAGCTGAAGCCTGTCTGGGATGGCGGCGCGGCAGCCAAGACCGACAGCGCCCAGTTCGCCAAAGAATATCGCGACGCGCTGGATGGCCCGATGGTCACGGCGCGCAATGACGGTGACGCCAAAAGCGCCGTCGCCAAAAGCGCGCATGTTGTCGAAGCTGTTTACGAAACACCGCTTCTGGCGCACGCCACCATGGAGCCCTGCAACGCCACCATTCACTTGCAGAAGGACAGGCTGGATATCTGGATGGGTTCCCAGTCCCCGCTGGCGAACGCCAAGATGGCGGCACAGGAAGCGGGCTTGAAGCCGGAGCAGGTGTTTTTCCATCAGCTTTATCTGGGCGGCGGTTTTGGCCGGCGCACGTTCGGCGATGAGCTGCGCCAGGCCGTGCGGATCGCCAAGGCGGGCAACATTACCCAGCCGCTGCAGCTTCTATGGTCGCGCGAGCAGGACATGCGGGCAGACCGCTATCGTCCGCAATCAGCCATTCGCCTGAAGGGCGCGCTGACGCCCGATGGCAAGCTGGAAGCCATTTTCATCCAGAGCGTTTGCGGCTCGATCCAGCGTTCCACCGGCTCGCCGGTCAAGAATGGACTGGATCCCACATCCCTGGAAGGGATCGGGCCTTCGGTGCCCTACAACGAGGTGCCCAACTGGTACACGGGCCAGATGCTCAAAAACACCCATGTGCCCGTCGCCTATTGGCGTTCGGTGGGTGGCTCGCAAAACAGCTTCTATCTGGAAAGCTTTATTGACGAATTGGCGCATGCCGCGGGCAGAGACCCGCTGGAGTTCCGCCGCAGCCTGACGGACCGGGTGGATTCCCTGGCCGTGCTGAAAAAGCTGGAAGAAATCAGTGACTGGCACAAACCGATGCCAACGGGGCGTGGCCGCGGCCTGTCGCTGGTGGAAAATCACGGCGCGGTGGGTGGTCAGATCGCCGAGGTGACGGTGAATGCCTCTGGCGAAGTGCGGGTGGACCGCGTTATTGCGGCCACCGATGCCTATCATGTGGTCAACCCCAATCTGGTGGATGCCCAGATTGAAGGCGGCGCGATCTTCGGCATGACCGCCATGCTGTATGGCGAGGTTACCATCAAGAATGGCGCGGCGGTGCAGAGCAATTTCAACGATTACCGCATGGTGCGGATGACCGAAGCGCCGCAAACGGTGACGGCCCTTGCGCTCACCGGCGGCAATGATGAAAAAGGCAAGCCCAAATGGGGCGGTGTGGGTGAATGTTCGACAGCGCCCATCGCCGCGGCCATCGCCAATGCGATCTTTGCCGCCACGGGCAAACGCATCCGCTCATTGCCGTTCAAGAACCTGAACCTGCAGCAACTGGCGAGCCTGTAAGCCCGGCGCCCTTAAATGCCGCCGTACCAGGTGTAGCCAAGGTCTTCCCAATAGCCGCCCTTGCCGCCGCCGATATGGGACAGATCGTCCACCAGCGCGATGCGTTCGACATATTTGGGCTGCTTGTAGCCAAGCTGGCGTTCGGCGCGGATTCGCACCGGCGCGCCATGGGCCACGTCCAGCGTCTTGCCATTGAGCTGATAGGCCAGAAGCGTTTGGGGATGGCCGGCTTCGATGAGGGACAGGCTTTCATAATAAAAATGGCTGGGATCGCCTTCCGCCGTCATGGGATCGGCGCAATAGAACACCACATAACGCGCCTCGGGTTTTGGCTTGGCTGCCGCCAGCACCAGACGCAGCGGCGCGCCGGTCCATTCACCGATGCAGCTCCAGCCCTCGACACAGTCATGGCGGGTGATCTGGGTGCGGGGCGGCAGCGCCCGGATATCGGCCATGGAAAGCGACAGGGGATTTTCCACCAGGCCTTCGACTTTTATACGCCAGTTGCGAAAATCGCTGGCGACATGGGCCTGGTACGCCGTGGTGCCCGGATCCAGCGTGCCATTGGCCCGGAAGACCGGCGCGATATCGGCCTTGCTGTATTCGGGCGCCAGTGTGTGCGGCCCGGCAAAGATATGCTGGGCGGCGCTGGTCAAATCTTCGACCTTGCCCAGAATGCCCGTGACCCAGGGGTTCTGGGAAAGGTCATCGCAGCCCGCCAGGAAAAGCGTGCTGGCGCCCGCAAGCGCGCGGCCGACAAAGCTGCGTCGGGTCTGGTCAGCCATGTTTGCTGCTCCGATGGATCACATACCAGCCTGTGAGCATGGAGCGCAGATTGTTCCAGGTGCCCGACAGGATCACCATCACGATATGCACGATGAAAAAGCCGAGGAATGAGAACGCGCAGATGAAATGGATGGTGCGGGCCGACTGACGGCCGCCAAAGATCCATGGCAAAATCGGAAAGGCGGCGTCCATGGTCGGCGACATGGTCAGGCCGGTGAGAACAATCAGCGGCGCCAGCACGAACAGCACAAAACAATAAGCCAGCTTTTGCAGCCCGTTATAATGGCGCGCTTTTTCGCCATGGGGAAATTTGAGCCGGGCGTGGTCAGCGATTTCGCGCGGCAGATGTTTGATGTCGTGTGCGGTGGGCACAAGATCGCGGCGGAAATGCCGGCTGAAAAAGCCATAAACGAAAAAGATCGCGCCGTTGATCACCAGCACCCAGGCAAAGGCGAAGTGCCATTGCCGCGCCATGGCCAGCCAGTTGGAAGAAGGCAGGGTGATCCAGCTCGGAAAGCCACGCGCGGTCAATTCACCATCTTCGCGCGAGGCGCCCAGAAAGCCGGTCGTGTTGAAGGAATGATTGCCAACGGATGTCATGCCTTTCACCACCGCGCCGTCATCGTCGAACAGGGCGCTCATGGCGATCAAGGGATGATCGAAATTGGAGCCGTTGCCCCAGTAAAGCGAGGGGTGGGCGTTGAAGATGTCGAGCCCGCTCATCAACAGCACCAGCAGGCACAGGGCGTTGACCCAATGGGCCACCCGCACCAGTGGTTTGTGGCGGTAAAAGCGGTAATGCGGTGTGGATGGGTTCAGACCCAAAGCAGCGCGCAGTTTGTCTGTGATTTTGGGCATATCTCTAGGCGCTTTTTTCCAAAAATGCCGCCAGGTCCGCCGGCGTATCAATGTCTGTGAGGGGAGCGTCACTGTCCACTGCAATCTCGCAAATTTGGGCGGCGTGACGGGCCAACAGCGCACGAGCGCCGGCATCGCCTTGCAGGGCCATGATCTCTGGGAAAAATTGCCGTCCCCACAGGACAGGATGGCCTTGGGCACCCTGCGCCATGGCCACGCAGATGGGGCGGCTTTTGGGATCAAAGGCTGCGATTGCGCGTCCGATCAGGTCTGGCGTGATGGCGGGCATGTCGCCCAAAAGCACCATGGCGCCGGCGCATTCAGCGGGCACAGCCTTGATGCCCCGCCGCAAGGATGCCGCCAGGCCGCTTGCATAGTCTTCGTTGTGAACCAGAACGATATCGAGCCCGGTCAGGGCTTGGGCCATGGCTTCGGGTTGATGGCCGGTCACCACCACCACCGGATCCAGGCCGCCGGCCAGCGCCGCTTCCACGGCATGGCGGACCAGAGGTTTGCCGTTAAGTTCTGTGGCAAGCTTGTTGCTGCCCATGCGGCGCGACAGGCCCGCCGCCAGCACCACGCCGCCGATGCGCGGAGCGGCTTTTGGTGCGCGGCGAATTTGGGTGATCTGCGCCAGGATGGCGATTGCGATTTCTGCGGGCGTGCGTGCGCCGATGGAAATGCCCACCGGACCATGGATGCGCGCCAGCTCGTTTTCAGAGAGTCCCTGTTCCATTAGCCGCGCCAGACGCCGGCCATGGGTGCGGGTGGAACCCAGTGCCCCGATATAACCAGCGGGCGAGCGAAGTGCGGCTGTTAAAGCGGGATCATCAATCTTGGGATCATGCGCCAGCGCGATCAGGGCACTGCGTGCAGTCAGCGGCTCGGCCGCCAAGGCTTCATCCGGCCATTCCCGCACCAGCCGTACCCCAGGGAAGCGTTCAGCGCTGGCATAGGCGGGCCGGGGGTCAATGATCCGCAAGGCATAGCCCGCCGCGGGCGCCAGCGCCGCAAGGGACTGGGCGATATGCACGGCGCCGACCAGCACCAATTCCCAGGGGGTGTTGTAAACGGTCAGGAACCAGTCGCGCCCTTCCACCTGCGCCAATTCGCTGGCGTCGCGCGCCAGGGCTGACGCCGCCGCAAGTCCCAGCGGCGAGGTGTCGGTGGCCGGGTCAATCAGCTTTTCCTCGCCGGTGCGCGGATCAAGTACGCGAACCATGGGCCGCTGCCGCTGCGTCAATTGTTCAAGAAGCGTGCGGCGCATCAGTTTATCGGCTCAACAAAAATTTCGATCTCGCCGCCGCACAGGAGCCCGGAAGACATCACACCATCATCACTGACGCCGAAAGTGAGGGTGCGGTGTTTGCCATCGGCCATTGCGCCAAGGGATTCTTCGATGATGCTGCCTTCCACGCAGCCGGCGGAAACCGAGCCGGCGAACAGGCCGTCATCGCGCACGGCGATATGGCTGCCATTCTGGCGCGGAGCCGAACCCTTGGTGCGCACCACGGTGGCCAGCGCAACCTTGTGACCCGAGGCTAGCCAAGCCAGGGCGGTCTTCAGCACATCGCTTTCATTGGCGGGAAAGGGCATTTGAGGCTCCGGACCGGCACCTGTTCTGAATATCCAGTTTGGCGACTTTTGACCACCATCGCGTTGTATCGACAAGTTTATAACGGCAGCCGCAAGCCTTTGGCGGTACAGCTTTTTTCAGGCGTTATTCTCGCCTATACTCAACCGATATTGCCCGGGGCGGGCGCGTTGGCCGGAGAAGAAGAATGAGCGAGCAACCAACACCGCCAGGCGGCGGCAAGATCGCGGAGAATTTGCCGTTCCAGCCGCTGAATATCGCGGTGATGACGGTATCGGACACCCGCGATCAGGAAAGCGACACCTCCGGCAAGCTGCTGGCGGAGCGGGTGGCAAAGGATGGCCACAAGCTGGCGGCGCGCGCCTGGATCAAGGACAGTGTGGAAGATATTCAGGGGCAGTTGCGGCGCTGGATATCCGATCCTGGCATCGACGCGGTGATTTCCACCGGTGGCACGGGCCTGACGGGGCGGGATGTGACGCCGGAAGCCATGCGCCCCTTGTTCGACAAAACCATCGAAGGTTTCGAGACGGTCTGGCACATGACCAGTTTCCAGAGCGTGGGGCTTTCCACCATCCAGTCGCGGGCCTGTGCGGGCATCGCGGGCAACACCATGATTTTCGCGCTGCCCGGCTCCAACGGCGCCTGCAAGGATGGCTGGGACAAGATCATCCGCTGGCAGCTGGACAGCCGCTTCAAGCCCTGCAACCTGGTCGAGTTGATACCGCGCTTCCTGGAGAAGTGACGGCTGAGGCCCGCTAATTGTTCAGCGAGAATCCGGCTTTCTCGAAAATCGCTTTGCTTTCGGGCCCGGAAAGAAAAGCCAGGAAATCTTTCGCGCCCGGGGCGGCGGTTTTTGTCAGCGCCACCGGATAGACGATCGGTGGATGGGTATTTTCCGGAAAAGCGCCCACGACATGGACGCCTGGATCAACCTTGGCATCCGTTTCATAGACGATGCCGTAAGGAGATTCGCCCCGCGACACATATTCCAGCGCCACCCGCACATTTTCCGCCGGTGCGATCTTGCCGGCCACGCTGTCCCACACGCCGAGCGCGGTGAGCGCCGCCTTGCCGTATTTGCCGGCGGGCACGGCGGCGGGATCACCCAGCGCCAGCTTTCCATTGCCAAGTGCGCCCGCCAGATCGAAATGCGGCGCGATGGTGAGAGGCTTGCTCCCACTGCCGCCGACCAGCACCAGCCGGTTGCCGAGCAAATTGTGGCGCGTGTCATTGTCGATGCGGTTGTTCTTTTGCAGAAAATCCATCCAGTCGCTGTCGGCGGACATGAAAATGTCGGCGCTGGCGCCCTGGTCGATCTGCTGCGCCAGAGTGTTGGAGCCGCCGAAGGATAGCGTGACGGTGGCGCCGGTCTTGGCTTTATAAGCGGCTGCCACGGATTTCATGCTGTCGGTGAGGGAAGAGGCGGCGAAGACGGTGAGTGTGCCAGGGTTCGCGCTTTGGGCGCGCACCGGCGCGGCGAGCAGCATCAAAGCGGCGCAGGCCGCAAAGGCCCGGCGGGAAAGGGTCGGATATATGGACAAGAGGGGCCTCCAAGCCTAGCGTTTCGATCCAGCGTTCGATCTAACCGGGAATAACGTGTCAGAGAGCAGGCTCCAAGCCAAGCGGGAATCCGCGCTGGCCACGGTCGCAGAAGCCCGCGCCGCCATGCTGGCTTGTGTGGCGCCATTGGCGGCGGAAGACGTGCTTTTGGAACAGGCGCTGGGCCGGGTCTTGGCCAGTGCCATTGCCGCTACCCGCGACCAGCCGCCATTTGCGGCATCGCAGATGGATGGCTATGCGCTGCGCGTATCGGACACGCCGGGCCGTCTGAAACTGGTGGGCGAAGCGGCGGCGGGGCGCAGTTTTGCGGGCAGTGTCGGTGCGGGCGAAGCGGTGCGGATTTCCACCGGCGCGGCCGTGCCGGAAGGCGCCGACGCGGTGGTGATGCAGGAAGACATCAAGCGCGAAGGTGATGCGATTGAGGCACCATGCGCGCAGGCCGGTCAGAATGTGCGGCCGCGGGGCATGGATTTCACGGCGGGCCGGGTGCTGCTGGAAAAAGCCTGCAGGCTGGATGGAGTCGCTTTGGCGCTGGCCGCGGCGGCGGGTGCGGCTTCTGTTTCTGTGATGCGGCAACCGCGCGTGGCGATCCTGACCGGCGGCGACGAACTGGCTGAGCCCGGCGATACGCCGGGGCCATTCCAGATTTTCGATTCCGCCACACGCGGCATTGCCGCTTCCGTGCTGGCCTGGGGCGGCATGCCGCGCCGGCTGAAACTGGAAAAAGATGATGTGGAGGCCATCGCAAAAGCCGCAGACGATGGCCTGGCGCAAAGCGATCTTCTGGTGGTGATTGGCGGCGCTTCCGTCGGCGATCACGATCATGCCCGTCCGGCGCTGAAAAAGCTGGGCCTGGAATTGAAAGTGGAAAAAGTGAATTTGCGGCCGGGCAAGCCGGCCTGGTTCGGCGTGACTGATAAAGGCCCTGTGCTGGGTTTGCCCGGCAATCCCGCCTCGGCTTTGGTGTGCGCGTATCTTTTCCTGCGGCCCTTGATCGACGCGATGCTGGGTTGTGAGGCGGCTGTCACGTTTCATCGTGCGCGGCTGGAAGAGGCACTTCCCGCCAATGGGCCGCGTGAGCATTATCTGCGGTCGCGCTTTTCCTGTGGCGAGGATGGAGTGTTGCGGGTGCGGGCTTTTGAGCGGCAGGATTCTTCGCTGCTGTCGGTATTCGCATCGGCCAATGGGTTGATCCGGCTGATGCCGGGCGCGGCAGCGCCGGCGGCGGGAGATCTGGTGGACGTGCTGCCGCTGGAGCGCGGCTGATGTTGCAGGCGGCAGAGTTGCAGATTTTGGCGACCAGTTTTTCCGTCGCCGCCCGAGCCCTGATCGTGGCGCTGCCTTTTGCCATCGCGATTGCGTTCTTTCTGTCCCGCCCCCGGTTGCCGGGCCGTGTGCTGCTGGACGGTCTTGTGCATCTGCCGGTCATCCTGCCGCCGGTGCTGGTGGGTTTTTTGCTGCTGATCATTTTTGGGCGGCGCGGGCCGGTGGGTGAATTGCTGGAGCAATGGTTTGGCGTTCACCTGGCTTTCACCGCCAATGGCGCGGCGCTGGCCACAGCCGTGATGGTATTTCCCCTGCTGGTGCGCAGCATCCGTCTGGCATTCGAGGCCAGCGATCCACGCCTGTTCGAGGCCGCCGCGATGCTGCGCGCCGGACCCTGGGACCGTTTTATCACGTTGGCGCTGCCGCTGGCGGGGCCGGGCATCCTGGCCGGTACGGTGACGGCTTTTGCCGCGGCGATGGGCGAATTCGGCGCGGTGATTACTTTTGCCGCGAATATTCCCGGCCAGACGCAGACTTTGCCGCTGGCGATTTACGCGGTGCTGCAGGAGCCTGGCGGCGAAGCGAAAGCGGCGCGGCTGGCGGCGATATCCTTTACGGTTGCGATGTGCGGCTTGATCGCCGCTGAGTTTCTGCAACGCCGCGCCCGGCGGCGGCTGCTGGGGTGACCATGCTGCAAGCCCAGATCAAATTGCGGCAGGGCGATTTTCTGCTGGATGCCGATTTCTCGGCGCCGGCCAATGCCATCACAGCCTTGTTCGGACCGTCGGGCGCGGGAAAATCCACCCTGCTGTCCGCTCTGGCGGGTTTGAGGCGCTGTGAGGGGCGGATTATGTTGGGTGGCAAAAGTTGCGCCGACAGTCAGGCGGGCTTGCATGTTCCGCCGCATCGGCGCGGCTTTGGTCTGGTGTTTCAGGAAGCAAGGCTGTTTCCGCATCTGACGGTACGCCAGAATCTGCAATACGCACAAAGCCGCGCGCCGCAATCGCGGCATGGCACGGGAGAGGTTGCCGGTTTTTTTGATATTGCCGCTTTGCTGGAGCGGCCGGTGGGCAATCTTTCCGGCGGTGAGAAAAGTCGCGTGGCGCTGGCGCGGGCGATGCTGGCGGCGCCGGATTTCCTGTTGCTGGATGAGCCATTCGCGGCGCTTGACGGGGCGCGGCGGCGCGCATTCATGGCGGTGCTGCTCGCGGCGCATCGCCAATATCAAATTCCCATGATGGTGGTGACGCACAATATTGAAGATGCCGCGATCATGGCTTCCAACATGATCGCGCTGGACAAGGGCCGGGTGGTGGCGGCGGGTGAATTTGCGCAAGTGGCTCGGCAACCGCAATTCCAGGCGCTGCTGGACGCCAATGACATTGGTTCGGTGCTTTCCGCCGCGGCGCTGCACAGCGCCAGGGATGCGCCGGGCGCCGGCGTCTGGCTGCGCGCCGATCATGTGCTGATTGCGGCTGCGCCGCCGCAGGGGCTTTCAGCCCGCAATATCCTGGAAGGCCGCATCGCCGGTATGAAAGCTGAAACCCAGAACAGCCTTCTGGTCGCGGTGGAGACGCAAACAGGGACCATCCTGGCGCGCATCACACCGGAGGCCGTGCGGGAACTGGACCTGCAAACCGGCAAGCCTGTTTGGGCGGTGGTGAAGGCGCATTCCATTTAAACGGCGTGGCAAAAAGAGGCGCGGAGCGTTATAGTTACCCTTGCACAACGCTGGAGCCGCTCATGCGTCAAACTTTGATGGCTTTTGCATTCCTGGCTGTTCCGTTAGTGGCGGGCGCGGCCGAAGCTCCGTTGTTGGTAACGGGCCTGGTCAGCCATCCGCTGTCATTGACGCTTGCCGATTTGAAGGCGCTTCCGGCGACGCATGTGTCGGTCAGCCAGGCCAGTGCACGCGGCGCGGTGAGGTTGGATTGCACGGGCGTGCCGGTGTCGGCGTTGCTGGACAAAGCGGTTTTGAATTTGGGGACGGCGAACAACGCCAGTCTGGGTCACAGCCTTCTGGTTACGGCGGATGACGGTTACACGGTGGCGCTGTCGCTGGGTGAGATTGATCCGGGTTATGGCAATTCCGGCGCTTTGATCGCCACGGACTGCGCCGGCAAGCCCCTGGACGCGCCCCGGCTGGTGGTGCCCAGCGACAAGCATGCCGGGCGGGCGATGAAGGGCGTGGTCAGCATCGCCGTAAAATAGCCGGGCATGCTGGACCGGCGTGCGGGCTTGAGCCATGCTTGGTCTCATGGCGAGGCTGTCTATCCGCATTGACTTTGAGCCGTCCGGCAGCGCGTTCGGCCCGGGCATGGCGCAGCTTCTGGAAGCCATCGGCGAGACCGGCTCCATCAGCAAGGCGGCCGTGAGCATGGGCATGAGCTATCGCAAAGCCTGGCTTCTGGTGCAGGGCCTGCAGCAGACATTTGGCGGTCCCGTGGTGACGACGGAAACCGGCGGCGCAGCGGGCGGCGGGGCCAAGCTTACCGATTTGGGCAAGAAACTTGTTCAGACCTATCGCTTCATTGAAGCGCGGGCCACCAAGGCCGCCGAAGAGGATATGCGGTCGCTTGCCCTGCTGGTTCCCAGCGATGTGCCACCCCGCAACAAGACGGCCCGCAAGAAAAACCGCCCCGGCTGAAATGTCCGTGCCGGCGCCTCGGCAGAAGCGCGCGATTGTGACATTTAGGTGATATCCGGCTGGATATAACGGCGCTATATACGTTTCGCTATATCGAACAATAACAAGCGGGAAGCGACCATGAAAAACCAGCGCGGGGCGTACGCCGCCCAATCCATTCTTTCCAAACTTCTGGCCGGTACGGCGATCAGCCTGGTGCTGACGGCCCCTGTTTTTGCGCAGACCGCCCTGCCGCCCGTGCAGGTGCAAGGTCAGGATGCCGGTTCCTATACCGCGACGAATTCCGATCTGGTGAAGCTGCCGGAGCCGCTGCTGGATACGCCGACCTCTATCACCACCATTACCCAGCAGCAGATGTCGGATCGCGGCGACACCAACCTGAACGATGTTTTCCGCAACGTGCCCAGCATCACGCTGCAGTCCAGTGAATCCAGCTGGGAAGGCAATGCGCCCTGGATCCGCGGCTTCTCGGCGCGCACCGACATGTTTCTGGACGGCATGCGCGATATCGGCATGTATTACCGCGATCCGTTTAACATGGACAAAGTCGAGGTGCTGGAAGGCCCCGACTCCATTTTGTTCGGGCGCGGTTCGACCGGCGGCGTCATTGAGCAGGACAGCAAGATGCCGGTGCAGGACCAGTTCACGGCCGCCAGTATCAGCGGCGGCACCAATTCCCTGGCGCGGGTGACGGCCGATGTGAATTTGCCGATCGATGGTCTTGGCACGCCCGCGGCCCTGCGCGTCAATCTGATGGGCAACACCAATGGCGTGGCCGACCGGGATGTCACCCATTTCGGCCGCTGGGGCATTGCGCCGACGCTGGCGCTGGGCCTGGGCACGCCGACGCGCGTGGATGTCAGCTATTTCCACCAGTCGGAAGACGATACGCCTGATTTCGGCACGCCCTGGTATTTCGGCGTGCCGGCATCGGTGCCGCGCAACAATTTCTATGGGCCGCCCGGCAGCCTGAAGACCAATGCCGATATCGGCACCTTCAAGATTGAGCATGATTTCGACGGATTTACTCTGCGGGACCAGACCCGCTATGCCAATTACACGCGCAAGGAAACCGCGGGCAAGCCTGGCCTGGCCGCCAGCGTCACCACGGCGACGCCGCTGGCCTCCGCAGGTGTTTCTCTGACCGATTTCACCCTGGCCAGCACGGAGAGGCAGTTCCAGAACCAGCTCGATGCCCTGTCGAAATTCGATACGGGCGATGTTCATCATGATTTGGATGTCGGCGCCGAATATGACTTCGAATCCTCGGACCCGAAATATTTCACCAACAACGGCCTGACCAACACGCTGCTGAATCCTAACGAACATGCGGCTTTCGCGCCCACCTCCAGCTATCAGCGCGTGAACATCAACACCACGACCAATACCGAAGGCGCCTATGCCACGGACACGATGAAGCTGGCCGACCAGTGGCAGCTGATTCTGGGTGCGCGGGTGGATCGTTTCTCGGTCCATTTCCGCGAGCAGGTCTATGCCGTGCCGCCCGCGGTGACCGGCGTGGTGACCGCGACCAATATCAAGAACCGCGAAGACACGCTGCCCAGCTGGCATGGCGCGCTTTTGTACAAGCCTGCGGACAATGGCACCGTCTATTTCACCTATGGCACGTCGTTCAATCCGTCCGCCGAGACGCTGGACATTATCAGCAGCTTCACCAGCTTCAGCCTGAACAATGAGAATATCGGGCCGGAAAAGAATCGGTCCTTTGAGCTGGGCACCAAATGGTCGCTGCTGGGTGATGCACTGATGCTCGACGGTTCGCTGTTTGAAACCGACAAGACCAATGCACGCATCCCCGACACGTCACTTCCCGGGTTCAATACCTTGGGCGGCAACCAGCGGGTCCAGGGCTTTGAGCTGATGGCCCAGGGCAAACTCACCGAAGATTGGAATGTGTCGGTTGGCTATGATTATCTGAGCAGCGGCACCACCAAGACCGCGCCGGGAGGCCCGCCTTTGGGTCTGCCGCTGACCTTCACGCCGCACAACAACGTCACGTTCTGGACGACCTATCAGCTTTTGCCGCAGCTTGAGATCGGCGGCGGCGGGCAATATGCCGGCTCACGCTATGCCCAGACCACGGCCCCCATCGAACAGGCGCCCGGCTACATCACGTTTGACGCCATGGCCAAATACACCGTCAACGA
>CAIXUE010000010.1 GCA_903922545.1 uncultured Alphaproteobacteria bacterium
CCGGCCATGCCAAGCGGGTGATGATGGCGGTGTGGTCGTATCTGCGCCAGTTCATGTACACCAAATGGATCATCGTGGTGGATGACGACATCAATGCGCGGGACTGGAAAGACGTGATGTGGGCCATCTCCACCCGCATGGATCCGGCACGCGATATCACCGTGATCGAAAACACTCCGATTGATTATCTCGATTTCGCTTCGCCGGAATCCGGTCTGGGCTCCAAGATCGGGCTGGACGCCACCAACAAGCTGCCGCCCGAAACCCATCGCGAATGGGGCCGCAAAATCCGCATGGACGACAGCGTCATCCGCACCGTCACGGAAAAATGGCCCAAACTCGGCTTGCCCGGTTCGGGCAAGCCTATCTGGAAATAATTGGCGCGCATTCGCGCGCCGGGGCTGGGACTGACCGCCCGCGCTGACAATAATTTGCGACAATTTGCGCGCTATAGTTGCCCCGCACCAGGTCGGGGGGCTTAACCGTGCGCACCATTCATAATGCTGGTCAGATTGCTGTTTTGCTGGCGGCCCTGCTGCCATCCGCCGCCTATGCGGCTGATTGCAAACTCCAGATGCTGGACAAAATAAAAATGACCCGCGCCGGCGGCGGCCAGCGCGAACTTGTCCCCGTCATGCTCAATGGAACAGTCAAGAATTTCGTTCTCGACACCGCGGGCTATTACACCCAGATCGGCCGCAAGGCCGTGGATGATTTGAAGCTGCCGGTCCGCCAAGGCACGCACCAGATGTACGATGTCACCGGCAATATTTCCCGTGATGAAACACAGGTTCACGATGTGATTATCGGCCATATGCGCGGCGCCGACCGGATTTTTCCGGTCAACAACGGCTTGGGCGTCGACGGCCTGTTCGCCATCGACTTTCTCTATGGCCAGATGGACATGGATGTGGATTTCAGCAACGACACGCTGAACCTGTTTGCGCCCAACCATTGTCCCGGCCAGGTGGCTTATTGGACCTCGCCCACCAATGTCGGCTCCGTGCCCATCACCATGAATGGTTTTCACATCACCGTGCCGGTGACGCTGGATGGAAAGGTAGAGCAGGCGACCATCGACACAGGGTCACCGGATTCCACCCTGACAATTCCCGAGGCCCAGCGCCTGTTCGGCCTGACACCGGGGGGCGCCGATACGCCGGAAGCGGGCAAGCTGAACGGCGATGACACACTGAAAGTCTATACCCACAAATTCCAGACGCTCGCTTTCGGCGACGTGACCGTCAACAATCCCAGCCTCACACTGATCCCCAATGCCATGGGGCGCAACGCAGAACGTACCGCGTTGGTCTATAGCCGCGCGCAATCGGAAAAAACCGTGATGAATTCGCGGGAAGACGACATGCTGATCGGCATGGACGTGCTGACCAAATTGCACGTCTTTTTCGCCTTCGGCGAAAAAAGACTGTACTTCTCCCTCAACCCGCCGGTCGCCACGCCTGCCGCAACGAATTAATGCAGTCGGAGCGAAGTTATATCGGCCGGATGATCCCACCCGCCCTTACGGATCCATCGCCGAGGCCGGACGCGGCAACGGATTGACGAAATTCGGGTCCAATTTCGTATCCATCACCTTGCCATCCATGATCACCATTTTGATGTTCCGGGCGGCCTTGATATCGGCCAGGGGATCGCCCTGCACGATAACAAAGTCCGCATGCTTGCCGGCTTCCACGCTGCCATAATCCCGGTCGATGCCCATCACCTGGGCCGGCCACAACGTCGTGGCCTGAATGATCTTCATTTTCGGAATCCCCATTTTGGCGACGCCTTCCATGATGATGTGCGTGCCCAATCCAGGGGGAACATCGGATTTTTCATTGCCGTCGGTATCGATGGTGAAATGCCCGCCCGCCGCGGCGAATTGCGTCAGGAATGTTATGGTATTGGCAACATCCACCGGGTCCATCTTGCCGGGATCCTGCAGCCAGAACGCTTTTTCTTCTGCCGGAACAAAAGCCGTGGCCGGATCCTTCGCCAGCCTTTCGACCTCCGGACGCATCGTGTCCCACACCATCGGCTTGACCGTCCAGTAAAGCGCGATATCCAGCGCGGTGTCCTGCTCCACCATTCGCTGGATCAGCGGCCCGAATTTCTTCGGATCGACGCCCGCGGCCAAGGCCGGCCCATTATCCGCCGGTGGCGCCTTGCCTTCCCGGATCATCTGGGCGCGGTAAACCCCCGCCATATGTTCGATTTCCTTGCCGCCATCATTCATCGCCTTGTCGATGTCGTTGATATGACCCAGCACGGGCAGATTGTATTTCGAGGCTTCATCGATGATGGCGGCAAGCTGGTCATCGGTGACCGAATAATCCACCTTCAAAAAATCCACCCCCGCCGCGTGCAGATACCGCACATAGGCGCGCGCCTCCTCCGGCGTCTTCACATTGCTGGGATCCTCCACGACTTTCCCGTTGGAATCGACCAGCGGCCCGCCATTCGGGCCATTGATCCGCGCGCCGGAAACAAAAAGGCGCGCGCCCTTCATCATGCCGCTTCTCAGCAGCGCCCGCTCGCCCAAAATCCATTGCGTGTCATTGTGGATATCACCCGTGGTGGTCACGCCATACAGGGGATAAAATGGAATTTTCCAGCCGCGCAAATGCAGGTGCATGTCCACCAGGCCGGGAAGGATTGTCTCTCCGCTGGTATCAATGATTTTTGCGCCCGCCGGAATGCTCATCTGCCCCCGCCGCCCGACCGAGCGGATGCGCCCATTTTCAACCACCACCACGGCGTCGGTGATCGGCGCGCGGCCGGTGCCGTCGATCAGCGTTCCGCCTTGCAGAACGACAGTGTCGTCATCCGCCGCCGCATCGGACACGGCGCAAAGCGCGGCCCCACCAAAGGTGATAAGAGCCGCTACCATCAAACGCTTCATGGTTTCCCCCCAATAGAATTGGACCAGACTATAGCGGACTTCCCGACCGTCGCCGCAATTCTAGGCGCTCCGCCCGCCTGCCGGGTTTGTGGCGATCCATATGATATGCTGTCCGCCGCGGCCTTTGTTGCCCCGCGCCCTGACCTCTTCCACCGCAAAGCCGGCGCGCGCCAGCCAGCTGCTGAACGCGGTATCCGGCGCCGCCGACCACACCGCCAGAATGCCCTTTGGCCGCAGCGCCTTTCGCGCCGCTTCAAGCCCCCGCAAATTGTAAAGGCTGTCATTCGCGCTGCGGCTGAGGCCATCCGGGCCGTTATCCACATCCAGCAGGATCGCATCAAAATTCGCGCGCGTCGATGCGATCACGCCGCTGACATCGCCCTCGCGCAGCTTCACGCGCCGGTCATCAAGACTGTCGCCGGTCAGCGCCGCCATCGGCCCGCGCGCCCAGGCCAATACCGCCGGCACCAATTCCGCCACCTGGATTTGCGCATCGGGCCCAAGCCCCGCCAAAGCGGCGCGCAGCGTAAAACCCATGCCATAACCGCCGATCAGCACCTGACAGCGGCGGCGCTCCCGCACATATTGGCACGCCACCTCCGCCAGCAACGCTTCAGAGCTGCTCATGCGGCTGTTCATCAGCGTGACGTTCCCCGCCAGAATCGAAAATTCCTGCCCGCGCTGCATCAGCTTCAGCGTGCCGCCGCCCGGCACCGCCGCCGTATCCAGATGAACCCAGGGGATCATGCGAAACTGCTTTCGCGGCACCGCCGCCGCAAGGGGCTATTTCGCGGCGGGATTTTGCGCATCCATGCGAATGGCCGCCAGCGTGTGCCGGTCTGTCGGCAAATCCGCACTCCCCGCCGGAACATCGTTTTCCCTTAAGATATAGGCGATCAGATCGACCGCCTCCTTGATGTTGATATCGCCCGGATTGCTCATGGTGTTGGCGTGCATGTGCCTGGCCAGCGTCAGGGCCGATTGCTTGTCCCAGTCCGCCATGAAGGTCGCGCCTTCCAGCTCGGTCACGCCAGACGCGCCGCCAACCTCGTCATGGCAGGCGCCGCACTCATCCAGCCGATAATCTCTCTCGCCGCGATCCGCCTGCGCCTGGCTATAAACGCCGCTCCACACCGAGCGGGTTGGGATAACGCCAAAATTCGATGCCGGATCATCCACCTGGGCGTAAAGCAGGCTGGAGGCGCAGCACAGTCCGGCAAAGGCAACAATCAAACGTTTCATCATTGCGCTATTGAGGCACAGGCCGTTGCGGCTTGCAACAAACAGAAATTTCAGGCGCAATCCCCACCCCGCACCGGCCAGTGACCGATGATCCGGGTCAAATTGGCGGCCTTCCATTGCAAAAAATCAATTTCCGCAATGGCCGCCAATAGCCCACAGCAAGCATCTGCTTTGGCAGCTGTAACAATATCTGCAAAGCCATGGGATAGCCTCGCGCAAAACCAGCAAGGAAGTCGCAATGAAATCCGGAAAATCGGCCTCTATGGGTTTGGCGCGGGCGGCTGCGTTGCTGGCAATGGCGAGCCTGGGTTTGGGCGCCGGGCCGGTGATGGCGCAGACGGCTGCGCAAAAGGCGTCTGTGCCGGTGGAATTGTTGAGCGTCCTGCATTTTGATCCCTTCCATGATCCGGCCAAGGCGGCACAACTGGTGAAAGCGCCGGTGGCGCAATGGGATGCGATCCTGGGCAGCGCGGATACGGCGGATCAGGCAAGCGAATTTGCCGCCGTACAGGAAGCCTGCCATTCCAAGCAGGTGATGGATTCGCCCTATGCGCTGCTGAACGGGGCGCTGCACGAAGCAAAAGCGATGGCGGCAAAACCCGCCTTTGTGGAAGTCAGCGGCGATCTTCTGGTGCATGATTTTGACTGCCGCTACCGGGCCGCGCTGAAGCTGGAAAAAGCAGCGGGTGACGATCAGTCCTTATCGGCGGCCTTTGCCGCCAAGACAGCTGTCTTTGTGATGAAGAAAGTGGAAGCGGTGAATGCCGGCATTCCGGTCTATTTCGCGCTGGGGAACAACGATTCCAGATGCAACCACAACCGGCTGGATGTGCATGACGCGTTTCTGAAGGCGACGGGACAGGCCGTCCTGGATGGGTTTTTGGGTGTCAGCGCGCCGCAGCGCAAACAGGCGCTCCAAACCTATGACGCCGCCGGCTATTACGCGGTGACGATGACGGCGCCGATGGTGAACACCAAACTGCTGGTGATTGACGATATCTACATGATGTCGAAATTTTCCGGCTGCTCGGCGGATCAAAGCAACACGGCTGGCGCGGATGAACAGATCGCCTGGCTGACCCGGCAACTGGACGAAGCCAGGAAACAGGGCGAATTTGTGTGGATGCTGGGGCACCTGCCGCCGATGGTGAACCCGGTCAGCTCCATGGCGAAAGGGCGCGCACTTTGCGCAAGCGGCGCCGAGCAATATCTTTCAACCAACGACCTGTTGAATGTGCTGGAAAAACACGCAGACATTATAAGGCTGGCCGTCTTCGGCCATACGCATTTTGATGAACTGCATTTGCTGGCGAACAAGGGCGCGGGCGTTCCGGTGAAGGTCGTCGCATCGGTTTCGCCGGTGAACGGCAACAATCCCACGGTGACGGTGGGCCAGGTCGCGCCTGCCGCGGCGCAGCTGACGGATTACACCGTGTATGTGGCGTCGAACAACACCGGCGTGAATGCCACATGGTCGAAAGAATATGGCTTCGGCGAAACCTATCACGAGGCGGCATTTACGGCGGCAACCCTGGCTGACCTGATCGGGCGGCTGCATGCCGACCACGCTGGAACCGGCGCTGAAAACCAGGCGTACCAAGCGCACTATTACAATGGGGCGAAGATTACGCTGCCCGGGCCGTTATGGGCGGGATATGTTTGCAGCCTCGACCACCCAACCGCAAATGGATTTGCCGCCTGCGCTTGCGGGCATTGATCGGCGCCGGATCGGCCGCTGCCTCCCTGGAGCTGAAATGGCGGCCTTTCTGTCCGGTTGCCACCGGGGGCGCTGTCTGTCTCAATGGCTGCAAGATTGGGGCTATGGGGCCACATGGCGGGCGAGATTTTCATCAGCTACCGGCGCGCCGACCAGGCCTGGGCGCGGCTGCTGCACGCCCATTTGCAGGCCGAAGGCATTGATGCCTGGTATGACGCGCAGGTGGGCGCCGGCCAGGACTGGCGTATCGCCACCGCCAGGGCGCTGGAAGCCAGCAAAATTTTCGTGTTGCTGTTTTCGCAGAATGCCGCCGAGTCCAGCGACATCGCCAAGGAACTGGCCGCCGCCACGCTGGAGAAAAAGCTGATCATTCCGGTTCGGCTGCAGAACATCGCGCCCAAGGGCGCGTTTTTGTATGAGCTGGCATCCCGCAACTGGGTCAACGCTTATGATGACACCGGGGCGAAGCTTGCTGAACTGGCCAAGGGCCTCGCCCATATGGTGCGAACGGGGGTGCGGGACGAAAGCGCGCTGCCATTTGACCGTTC
>CAIXUE010000011.1 GCA_903922545.1 uncultured Alphaproteobacteria bacterium
GGCATAAAAGGATGCAGAAGTTTCAAGATCTGGTCGCGCGCCCAGGCGGTGGTGGCGCGGGTTTCCGCTTTTGCCGCGTCAATGCCGGACTGGAAAATCGGCTTGGTGATTTCGACATACCAGTCGCAGAAAATGTCATAGACGAAATGATAGGCTGTGCTGGCGGCTTCATTGAATCGCAGCGCTTCGAGCATCTGGGTGATATCGCGGGCCGCATTGGCGGTTTCGGTGACGATCCACTTGTTGACTGTTTCGCGCACGGACGCAGGATCGAAACCCGGCACACTGGCGCAGCCATTCATTTCGCAGAAGCGCGAGGTG
Source organism: uncultured Alphaproteobacteria bacterium (assembly GCA_903922545.1). The sequence continues at coordinate 322 of CAIXUE010000011.1, forward strand.
TTCCACAATTTGGTGGCGAAGTTTCGCCCTCCTTCCACCCGCGCCGGCCCGATGCGCATGTCACGGCTTTGTCCCGCCGCCAGCGCCAGGGTGAAGCGCAGCGCGTCAGCGCCGAACTCGTCAATCAAAGTGAGCGGATCGACCACGTTGCCCTTGGTCTTGGACATTTTGGCGCCCTGCTCGTCCAGCACCCGGTTGTGGATCAACACGGTCTTGAACGGCACATCGCCCATAAAGTGGATGCCCATCATCATCATGCGGGCGACCCAGAAGAAGATGATGTCAAAGCCCGTGACCAGCACGCTTGTGGGATAAAAGCGCTTCAGCTCCGGCGTCTCATCCGGAAAGCCAAGGGTGGAGAAAGGCCACAGCGCCGAGGAAAACCAAGTATCGAGTACATCAGGATCGCGCCAAATCTCTATTTTACCGACTTGGAGATCGAGGGCTGCTTCACGATCGCTTTCCCGGACAATTATTTCCTGACCCGGAAACTTCGCCCCAATTTGTTCTTTCGCTTCTTCTTCGGTAGCGGCAACGACAAACGGATATTGACTCATGTCGCGGGGGCTGCCGAACGCTTCTGCGTTGATCGACGAAAGATTAACTACGACTTTGTCGCTGTTCTGTTCGAAATAATACCAAACGGGAATCTGGTGGCCCCACCAGAGCTGGCGGGAAATGCACCAGGGGCGGATGTTGCGCATCCAGCTGAAATAAACCCCGGCCCAATTCTCGGGCACGAATTTGGTTTCGCTTTTTTCCACCGCTGCGATGGCCTTGTCGGCCAAAGGCTGGACATTCAGGTACCATTGCTCCGTGAGGAACGGCTCCAGAACCACGGTCTTGGTCTTTTCGTCATGCGGCACGGCATGGGTGATGGGATCGATCTTGTCGAGCAAGCCCAGGGCTTCCAGATCGGCGACCACTTTCAATCGCGCCACATGGGTTTTCAGGCCGCGATAAGGCGCGGGCACATCATCATTTAGCGTGCCGTCTTTGTTCAGAATGTTGATCAGCGGCAAATTGTGCCGCTTGCCGACTTCAAAGTCGTTGAAATCATGGCCGGGCGTGATCTTGACCGCACCGGTGCCCTTTTCCGGATCGGAATGCTCGTCCGCGACAATGGGAATTTTGCGGTTGGTGAAAGGCAGAAGCACGTCCTTGCCGATCAGCGCCTGGTAACGCGGATCTTCCGGATGCACCGCCACCGCCGTATCGCCGAACATGGTTTCGGGCCGGGTGGTGGCGACCGTGATGAACTGATCGCTGTCTTCGATCGGATATCTGATGTGCCAGAGATGGCCCTTCAGTTCGATACTCTCGACTTCCAGGTCGCTGACGGCGGTCTGCAGGCGGGTGTCCCAATTGACCAGCCGCTTGTCTTTATAAATCAGTCCCTGGCGATATAGCTCGACAAAGACCTTGGTGACGGCGCGCGAAAGCCCCTCGTCCATGGTGAAGCGTTCGCGGCTCCAGTCGGCGCTGGCGCCTAGCCGGTGCTGCTGTTCGACAATCGCGCCGCCGGATTCGGCTTTCCATTTCCACACTTCTTCCAGGAATTTTTCGCGGCCAAGACCCAGGCGGGTCATTTGCCGTTCAGCCAACTGCCGCTCCACGATCAGCTGGGTGGCGATGCCAGCATGGTCGGTGCCCGGCTGCCACAACACATCCTTGCCGCGCATCCGTTCAAAGCGGGCCAGGATATCCTGCAGGCTGTTGTTGAGGGCGTGACCGATATGCAGCCGCCCCGTCACATTGGGCGGCGGGATCATGATGCAAAAGGGTTCGGCATCGGGGCGGCCGCCCGGCTTGAAGGCGCCGGAGTCCTGCCACAGAGCGTAAATCCGCCCTTCCACGTCCTTGGGATTGAAAGTCTTGTCGAGCATCGCCGAACCGCTGGGTGCGGGGGACGCTTTCAGGCTTTTTGCCTTTTAGGTCAAGTGCCTTAGCGCTTGCCGCGCGAGCGGACGACCCGCTCCACTTCGGCGCTGACAGCGCCTTCCAGCAAAGCGGGGAAATGCTGGTCCATCCATTCGCGGATCACCGGCTTCATGCGCTCGATGACGGCGGCGGAATTGTCGGCCAGATATTTCTGCAGCACCGGCTCGAAGCTTTCGCGCACCGCGCGCTCGAACACCGTCTCGACCGTGGAACCGTCCAGCGACGGCATCGGGGCGGGCGCCGAATGCATCATCGGCGCGGGCTCGGGCTCATCGACCGGAATAGAGGCAAAGGTATCGTCCAGGGCCTTGCGGGTATGGTCCGAGAAAATATCGTTGTTGGCGGGCGCCATAACGGGCGCGGGAGCCGGCGCAGGGGCCGGATCGGGCTGGAAGATAATGTCGTCCACGGGGGCCGGGGCCGGCGCGGGTTCAGGGGCGATTTCGTGGGTAAGTTCCAGCACATCCGGTTCATGGGCCGTGGCGGCAGGCGCCGCGTCCGGTGTGGCCGGGGCATCCGCCGGGGCGTCCTCGGAAATGATCTTGCGGATGGAAGCAAGAATCTCTTCCATCGTGGGTTCATGCTGGGGGCTGGACATCAATTAACTCCCGGACAGCGGATCTGTGAAAACCCTAGGACAGTGGCTTTAAGAACGCAAAGATTAGGTTAACGCCGCCTTGCCGCGCGTGCGCCCTGCCCATCTTTGCCAGTATTTCGAGGTGTTTGAGCCAGGCTCTTCGTTCAGAAGATGAAGCCCTGACTTTTCTTGAACCCGGCCAGCAGCGGCACGGTCGAATCAAATCCCGGGCGGCTGCCGATCTGGCCATGGTCCCGCACGAACAGCGTGGCGCGGCCCTGGGCGCCGTCCTGCATGAAGGTCACCAGCCTGCCCCCTTCCGCCAGCTGATCCAGCAGCGTGTCGGGCCGGGCTTCGATGGCGCCATTCACCAGAATAAGGTCATACGGCCCGCCCATCTTGAAACCTTCAATAAGCGCGCCCTGGGTGACCTGAACCTGGCCTTGCGTATTGGCCAGGGTCTGGGTGGCAATGCGGACCAGATCGGCGTCCTGCTCCAGCGCCACCACCGATTTGGCCAGCCGCCCCAGCACCGCCGAGGAATAGCCGGTGCCGCAGCCCACATCCAAAACCTTGTCTTCAGCTGTCACGCCGCCCAGTTGCAGCGCTTTGGCCAGGGAACGGGGATCGAGCATGAAACGGCCGGGAGCCAGTTCCACCGCCACATCGGCATAGGCCCAAGCCCGCCTGGCGGGTGGTACGAAATTCTCCCGCGCCACGGCTGCCATCGCGGCGTGAATGCGCGGATCGGTGACATCCTGGCAGCGGACCTGGCTGTCGATCATGTTGGCGCGGGCGGCGGACATGGTCTGCGACATGGAATCGAGGGCCCCTCTGGCGGAAGCGCCGGTTATAGGCGGCCATACCCCCCAAAACAACGCGGCTTTTTCGGCGGGCGATATCCTGTTATAGGCCGTGCCCCACCGCCTGTTTTTCCTGGGATGGCCACGTGGCGGAGTGGTTACGCAGCGGATTGCAAATCCGTGAACCCCGGTTCGATTCCGGGCGTGGCCTCCATCCCTTTCAAGGACTTAAAGCCGGAGCCTTAGTAGGACACCGTCACCATGATGGTGTCTGAATAGGTTCCCGGCGGCACGAACTGGCCGGCGGGCAACTGGCCATAGACCGTGAAGCTGGTGTTACCCAGATGCAGCAGCACACCATTGTAGGACAACAGAGCCGTGCCGTTTGTGCCATCGCCCCAGGGCGTGATGAAACTGAGGCTGGGATAAATATTGTAATTCAGGCGCTGGCTGGTGGAACTGGTCTGCATATAGCGCCCGAGCGGAAGGCCGGAATTTCCACCTGACAAGGCCACCGTGAAGTTGGGCAGCAGATCCAGCGGGATGGCGCAGTTGATCTGAATGGTGGCGCTGGCGACGGATGCAGAGCCGCCGGTATAGGTGCCGAAATAAAGCGGTGTCGCCGTCACCGTCATCGGATCCAGAGGTATGCCGCAAAGAAGCGCAAAGGCGGGCGATGGCGCCAAAACCGCCATCAGCGCAAATCCGGCCCAAATTTTTTTAATACGCACCGCTCGCCTCTCTCAGGCACAGCAGCGGATCGGTACGCGGCATGGACTGGCCTGGTTTGGACTGCGGTTCGATATGCACCTGGCAGCGCTGTGTGCCAAGTTCAACACTGGCGTTTATGCCGTGCTGCAGGTCGGGAATGAAAACTTGTCCGTCATGGCCGACCAGAAGCGGGCTGGTGCTGCCCGCCAGAAACACGCGCGCCCCCAGCGGCATCGGCATATCGATGCCGCGCGTGATCACAGCGATGATGGGATGGCGCACAATGGGCGCCATGTTCACGATCAATCCGGCGCGCCGGTGCGGCCGCACCAGTCTGTCCGGCTGGTCGATCACCACATCAAAAGGATAATCGCGCGGCTCGACCGCGATATGGTTGGGCGCATAAGCGCCCAGTCCCGCCAGCAGCAATTCGCCATTGTCATCGCTTTTGCCCACAAGGCGATTTTCGCGATAGACTCGCACATCCGGTTTGCCGGTTTCCACCAGCGCCACCGCATCGCCCGGATCGTGAATGGCGAAGACGCTGCCGTCCAAAAGCACCAGCGCACCATCGGCATCGCCGCGCAGA
>CAIXUE010000012.1 GCA_903922545.1 uncultured Alphaproteobacteria bacterium
AAGCGGGTTCGCGCATGAAGGGGAATAGCATGAAATTTCGTCAGACCGCGGGCATGCTCGCGTTGCTTTTGCTTGGCGCGGCAGCGCCCGCCTTGGCCACCACCGATGCGCCCGAGCTGAAGGCCGACTTCAAGGATTTCGTCAACATGCCCACCGGCATGTATATCGGCGAAGCCTCGGGCGTGGCGGTCAATTCCAAGGGCCATGTCTTTGTGTTCAGCCGCGGCAATACCCAGGGACCGGTTTATGGCTCCATCGCCGCGCAGCTTTACGAGTTTGACGGCAACGGAAAATATCTGCGCGAGATCGGCCACAATCTTTATGGATTTGGCTTCGCCCACACCGTGCGCGTGGATGCCCATGACAATATCTGGACCACGGACAAGGGCACCGACATGGTGGTCAAATTCAGCCCGGCCGGAAAAGTTTTGATGGTACTGGGCCGCAAGGTGGAAGCCGCTGACTACGGCACCGGCGGCATTCAGCGCGTCAACCCGCCCCGTCCGCCCATTCCCGGCATGTTCCGCCAGGTGACCGATGTGACCTGGGGGCCCAATGACGACATCTACGTCAGCGACGGTTACATCAATTCGCGCGTCGCGATGTTCGACAAGGACGGCAACATCACCGGCTCCTTCGGCGAACCGGGCACCGGCCAGGGCCAGTTCAACACCCCGCACACAATCGCGGCGGACAAGGACGGCAATGTCTATGTCGGCGACCGCGGCAATGGCCGCATTCAGGTGTTCGACGCCAGCGGAAAATTCCTGCGCATGATCACCCAGATGAATGACGTCACCCTGCCCGCCGTCATTCACGCAATCCGCCAGCCTCCGGCGGCCGGCGCGACCGTGACCAACCACACTATCAGCCCCGGCGCGCCCTGGGCGGTGTGCATCACGCCGCCCAACAAGGCGGGCGAGCAGTTCCTGTTCTCGTCGGATTCCTATCCGGGCCGCATCTACAAGATGAAACTGGACGGCACCGTGCTGGGCACGATCGGAAGCTCCGGCAAGACGCTGGGCCATTTCGGCGACATTCACGAGCTGGCCTGCCCGAATGAAAATACGGTCTATGCCGCCGAGGAACTGAACTGGCGGGTGCAGAAGATCACCATTCACCCGTAAAGCGCGCCAAATGCCGCCAAAAAGCCCCGCTGCAAAGCGGGGCTTTTTTGTTGGTATTCAGCCCTATTAACATATTTGTACTTGTTTTGTTCTAATTGGGGTGTATCTTTCCCGTATGACCATTGTTCTCGACACCACCGTCCGGACTGAGGCTTTGCGGGGCCGGGGCGCCCTTTCCAATCATGTTGGACGCTTTGAAAAACAGACGCGCTTCCTGGTGGATGACGGCTGGGATCACGGCCAGACACCAAAGGCACGCAGCATCACTTTGGAAGATGATGGTTGGGATGATGGATGGCGCGCGGAAGATGCGGCGCCGCCGCCGCTTCGCACGGAAGTGATCCATGACGCCACCCGCAGCATCATTTCCCGCAACAAATCGCCCGATATTTCCTTTGACCAGTCGATCAATCCCTATCGCGGCTGCGAGCATGGCTGCATTTACTGTTTCGCCCGTCCCAGCCATGCTTATCTGGGCCTGTCGCCGGGTGTGGATTTTGAATCCCGGCTGTTTGCCAAGCCCAATGCCGCTGAATTGCTGGCCAAAGAATTGTCGGCGCCGGGCTATGTGCCGCGCGTGATCGCGATGGGGACCAACACCGATCCCTATCAGCCGCTGGAAAAGAAAATGCGCATCACCCGTTCGATCCTCGAGGTGCTGCGTGATTTCCGCAATCCGGTGGCCATTATCACCAAGTCGCCCCTGATTTTGCGCGATCTGGATATCCTGTCGGAGATGGCCGGCATGGGCCTGGCCAAGGCAGGCCTGTCGATCACCACCCTGGACCGCAAGCTGGCCCGCGCCATGGAGCCGCGCGCCGGAACGCCGGCAAGGCGGCTGCAGGCCATACGTGGGTTGGCGCAAGCGGGCGTGCCCGCGGGCGTGATGTTCGCCCCCGCCATTCCGGCCCTGAACGATCAGGAAATGGAAAATGTTTTGGGCGCAGCGAAAGAAGCCGGCGCACGTTCGGCCGGTTACGTGCTGCTGCGGATGCCTTTGGAGATCAAGGACCTGTTCCGCGAGTGGCTGGAAGCCGAAGTACCGGGCCGCGCCAAGCATGTGATGGCGCTGGTGCGCTCCATGCGCGGCGGCAAGGATTATGACGCGCAATGGAACACGCGGATGCGGGGAACCGGGCCTTATGCCGAAATGATGTCGCGCCGTTTCCACATGGCAGTGAAGAAGCTGGGCCTGAACCAGCCGGGCAAGCCGCTTTCCGTCAACAGCTTCCGGCGCCCGCCCCGGATTGGCGATCAGCTGTCGCTGCTTTAACCGATGGCAAGGCAGATTGATCAGAAAAAGCCAACAAAACTTTGCTGAGAAGATCGAAGAGGTCCGTTCCAATCTGACTGAGCATTTCGACGCGCCCGGTGATTGGAAATTCAATTTCTGCTTCATTACCGATTTGAAGCAGCGCCATTACCCGCGTTGGCTTCAGCGTACTGACAACCTCTTTGAGATGATCCGTGAGGAATCGCAGCCCGTTCTCCATTAATGTGGAGTCATCCACTGGCGCTCCATCGGAAATAACAATGATCGCTTTGCGGGAGAAGGCAGTCGCGTCTTGACGTGAGACCGCCCAAAGAATTGCCTCTCCATCGACATTCTCTTTAAGGAGTTTGGGATTCAGCATATGCGCCAAAGATCGCATACTGGACCCTGACTGACGGTGGCTGCCCGCCTCCTTGTAAATGATATGAAGAAGATCGCAGAGGCGGCCAGGAAGCTTTTTGCGACCAGTCCATTTCCACAACACCCTGGACCACCCACCACGCCAAGAACGGGTTGTAAAACCCAGAATTTCCACGCGTACGCCCAAGTGAGAAAGAAACACGCAGGCCACGTCCACCGCAGCGGCTGTCATCAGCATACGCTCACCTCGCATCGATCCGGAATGATCGATGAGCAGCGTTACCAGAGAATTTTTGAAGTCATTTTCAGTAATTGAATTCTTCAGGTGCTGCGCGCGCTCAAGCCCGTGTATTTCCCAAGCCGTGCGGCTTTCGAGTGTCTTTTCCAGGAAAATAGTCCATGCCGCTTCTGAAACGGGCAAAGACATCTGATCCGCCCTAATGATTCGGTCGAACCGCTGGGTGAATACACGATAGGGCTCAGGAACCTGCGGATCGACCATAGCAAAGTCTGGTTGGAACTTATTCGCCTCGTCAATGGCCGCCCGAAGCTGGTAGGCCTGCTTTCTTTCCGTCAACAACTTCCGGCGCCCACCCCGGATTGGCGACCAGCTTTCCTTTCTTTAAAATGAGGGATGCCCCATTACCGCCATGAGTCACGGCTGCTGATGACCCTTGAGGGTCCGGCGCCGATTCATATCTGCGGCGTGGACGAAGTTGGGCGCGGGCCGCTGGCCGGTCCGGTGGTGGCGGCGGCGGTGATTTTGCGGAAGGGCCGCATCCCGCGCGGCCTCAACGATTCCAAAAAATTGCGCGAAGAAGACCGCGAAACGCTTTTTCCGCTGATCATGGCCATGGCGGTGGCGGTGGGCGTCGGCGAAGCCAGTGTGGGCGAAATCGACAGGATCAATATCCGCCAGGCCACGCACCTGGCCATGGCGCGGGCGGTGCGGGCGTTGCCCATCGCGGCATCCTTCGCGCTGGTGGACGGCAATGATCCACCCGCCCTGCCCTGCGCCTGCGAAACCCTGATAGGCGGTGATGGCCGGTCGCTTTCGATCGCCGCAGCCTCAATCATCGCCAAGGTGACGCGCGACCGCATGATGGTGGCGCTGCACGAGGAACATCCCGGCTATAACTGGCGCAGCAACAAGGGCTATGGCACCCCCGATCACCTGGCCGGGCTGAAGACCTGCGGCGTAACGATTCACCACCGCCGTTCTTTTTCC
>CAIXUE010000013.1 GCA_903922545.1 uncultured Alphaproteobacteria bacterium
ACAAGCCTTTTATTCCGAAAAGATCGTGCATCTGCCCGATTGCTATCAGGCCAACGATACCAGGCGGCAACAGCAACCGGCGTTCCGGGCCCAGCACGGCCTGCCTGAAAATGCCCTGGTCTTTGGCTGCTTCAACAACAGCTGGAAAATCACTCGGCCGGTCTTCGAAAGCTGGATGCGCCTGTTGCACGCCGTTCCAGGCAGCGTGCTATGGCTGCTGCGCGACAACGAAGCCGCACGCGCCAATTTGCACGATGCCGCAACGGCGCAGGGCATTGCGCCACAGCGGCTGATTTTCGCGCCGCCGGTGGAGCATCAGAAGCATCTTGCGCGATGCGGCCTTGCCGATCTCTTCCTGGATACCCTGCCTTACAACGCCCACACCACCGCCAGTGACGCGCTTTGGGCGGGCGTGCCGCTGGTCACCCAGCTGGGCAACGCTTTTGCGGGCCGGGTCGCGGCAAGCCTGCTCCGGGCCGCTGGCCTGCCTGAACTGGTCACCACCAACGCGCGCGATTATGAAAATCTGGCGCTCAGCCTGGCGCGCGATCCGGCCCGGCGCGCCGCCATCCGGCGCAAGCTGGAACAGCAACGGACGCAAGCGCCGCTTTTCAATGCGGATCGCTTCCGCCAAAGCATCGAAGCCGCCTACACCAAAATGTGGGACATCTGGCGCAATGGCGAAATGCCGGCCAGCTTTGCCGTTCCATCACCGGCAGAGAAAAGCGCCCGCTAACTCCCCGGATGCAGCCCCGGCGCTTCATGGCCGGTGCGGGCCACATATTCGGTATAGCCGCCGCCATACTGGTGAACGCCTTCCGGCGTCACTTCCAGCACCCGGTTCGACAGCGCCGCCAGGAAATGCCGGTCATGGCTGACGAACAGCATGGTGCCCTCGAATTCCGCCAGCGAGGCGATCAGCATTTCCTTGGTCGCCATGTCCAGATGGTTGGTCGGCTCGTCCAGCACCAGGAAATTGGGCGGGTCGAACAGCATCTTGGCCATCACCAGCCGCGCTTTCTCGCCACCGGATAAGACCCGGCAGCTTTTCTCCACATCATCGCCCGAAAAGCCGAAGCACCCGGCGAGCGACCGCAGCGCGCCCTGCCCCGCCTGGGGAAAGGATTTGTCCAGCGACTCGAACACCGTGTCCTCACCGTCCAGCAGGTCCATCGAATGCTGGGCGAAATAGCCCATCTTCACGCTGCTGCCGATATTCACAATGCCCTGGTCCGGCGTGGTCGCGCCGGCCACCAGTTTCAACAACGTGGATTTGCCCGCGCCATTGGCGCCCAGAACGCACCAGCGCTCCTTGCGGCGGACCATGAAATCCAGCCCGGCATAGATCGAATGGCTGCCATAGCCCTTGTGAACATTCTTGAAGCCGGCCACATCATCGCCCGAACGCGGCGGCGACTTGAATTCAAACCGCACCGCCTCGCGCCGCCGGGGCATTTCCACCCGCTCAATCTTGTCCAACTTCTTCACCCGGCTCTGCACCTGAGCCGCGTGGCTGGCGCGCGCCTTGAACCGCTCAATGAACTTGATTTCCTTGGCCAG
>CAIXUE010000014.1 GCA_903922545.1 uncultured Alphaproteobacteria bacterium
CGTCCACGGTGCCCTCGGCGATGTCGTTGCCTTCGATGAAGCCGTGAAAGGCCAGCGGCAGATTGCTGTGGCGCAGGATCATGGCCGCATCCTTGACGGCGTCATTGCCCTTCTGCTCCTCGGTGCCGACATTGAGCAGGCCCACCGTGGGCTTTTCCAGACCCAGAATGACATGGGCAAAAGCCTCGCCCATGATGGCGAATTCCACCAGCTGTTCCGCCGTGGCGCCGACATTGGCGCCGCAATCCAGAACAACGCTCTGGCCGCGCAAGGTGGGCCAGATCGACGCGATGGCGGGGCGGGAAATATTTTCAAGCGTGCGCAGGTGAAACATGGACAGCGCCATCAGTGCGCCGGTGTTGCCGGCCGAGACCGCGACCTCGGCCTCTTTGTTCTTCACCGCTTCAATGGTGCGCCACATCGATGTGTTCTGGCCGCGGCGCAGCACATGGCTGGGCTTGTCTTCCATGCTGACGCGGGCTTCGGCATGGCGCACCACCACCCGCTCACGCAGCTTGGCCTGCTTGGACAAAAGCTCGTTCAGAACTTTTTCGTCGCCCACCAGAATAAAGCGCACATTGGGATGGCGCTGGGAAACGCGCAGCAAGGCCGTGATCACGATGCCCGGGCCGGCGTCGCCGCCCATCGCGTCAATCGAAACGATCAGTTCGCGCGCCACAGGCATCCCTTCCCGATTGCGAAGGGCGTCAGCTCTTTGCTTTCACGACTTCGCGGTCGGCATAGTGGCCACAGGCGCCGCAGACATGATGGGGACGCTTGGGCTCGCCGCATTTGGGGCAGTCGGCGTGGGCGGCGGCCGTCAGCGCATGGTGCGACCGGCGCATGTTGCGCCGCGACGGCGAGGTTTTTCTCTTTGGGACCGCCATGGCGGGTTTCTCCTGAAAAGCGGGCAAACCCCGCGAAAGCAAGGGGGCGTGGGTAGCAGGACAGCAAGCCCGGGGCAAGCCAAAAACCCGCCCCGGCAGCGGCTTTTCAGCCAATTAACCCCGGGATTTCAGGTCTTTAAGCACCGCAAAAGGGCTTTCGGGCGCGTCCCCTGGCCGTTCCGGCGGGGTGAATTCCACTCCCGGCGCTCGGGGATAGGGATCCAGCGCCAGCAGAAACTCCTCCACCAGAGGGGCGCCAAGGTCGAATTGCAGGCTTTCGATCTCCTCCGGTTCATCCTCCTCGCCGGGGGCGACAATCACTTCGGTTTCCTTGGCAACGCGGCGCAAGACCGGGCTGTGATGCAGCTCCCGGGTGAAGGCGGTGTGCAGCGGGGCCGGAACCGGCTCCAGCGTCACCACACAGGCCTGAACAATCCGCGCCGTCACGTCATAGGCAATTTCAAAGCGGGTGGGCGACAATTTCGTCAGCGTGATTTTGGCGCGCAGCTCCGGCACATCCAGAAGACCGGCGAATTTCGCCAGCGCGGCCCGTTCTTCCGGCCCCGCATCCAGCGATATCACATCGCCCGACTGCCCCAGACGGCCAAGATTATAAATATGCGAAATTGGCGGCGTGTCGCTCATGCTTGGTTTCCCGGCAGCGGCCCGAAATTCAGTTCATTTTCGCCCGATGCTTCCAGCGCGGCGCGCATGCCGGCGACATAAGCCGCCATGACATGGGCTTTCTCATCCACCTTTTGGCCGCGCCAGACATTGCGCGCCAGGGCCTCAGCCATCTGCTCATCATTCTGCGCGGCGCCATAGGCCGAAACCCGCCCGTAAAAAGCGCTGGCAATGGCTTTCATCCGCCGGCCCATGCCCATATCGCTGATGCCCTGTTCGCGAAGCGCGGTGTCAAATCCCAGAAACAGCGCGTCAGTCAGCGCCTGGGCCGCATCATCACGGCCGGTTTGCTTCAGCCAGTTCAGCGCCGCCCAGGCATGCAGCACCACCATGTCGAAACGGCCATCCAGCGTATCGGGCACGCCGGCACGGGCATAAAAAATGGGGGCGCGGGCCCTGGCCGTCACCTGTTCTTCCAGCCCCTGGCCCAAAGCCCGTTTGGCAGCGGATTTTCCTAACAAATTCAACATGAAACACCCGCTTTTGGGACGCCGCTCTTGCAACCTTTGTGGGGCAAGGCTAGCACAGGCAAATGCCAGTACGAATTCTGATCCTTTGCGCCCTGGGTTTCCTGATCGCCTGTACGCCGGTGGTCAACCAGCGCGGCTATCTGGAAGACAAGGAAATCACCGCCGGCATCAAGACCGGCACCGATACCAAGACCAGCGTGCAGGAAAAACTGGGTTACGCCTCCACCACCGCCACCTTCGGCAGTGATGCCTGGTATTACATTTCCCAGACCGAAAAGCAGGTGGCTTTTTTCGCCCCCACCATCCAGCAGCGCAGCATCCTGGCGGTCTATTTCGACCGCACCGGCAAGGTCACCGGCATGCAGCATTACGCCCTCGCCCAAGGTCATTTGATCGATCTGGAAACCCGCACCACACCGGCGCGCGGACGCGAGCTGACCTTTCTGCAGCAATTGCTGAACGCATCTCCGGCCGCCCAGAACGGCATGCAGCAGACCAATCCCGGCGGCGGCGGCACCGGTGGCGGCGGCGGTAGCACAACGCCGTAGCTCTTTTTGTTTAGCCCCCTCTGCCTTCGCACGGCCTAGGCCGTGCTACGGCATCTCCCCCTTTTTAAGCGCTTCGCGC
>CAIXUE010000015.1 GCA_903922545.1 uncultured Alphaproteobacteria bacterium
ATCCTGATCCTTATTCCCTGGGTCGCTTCGACGCTTTTATGGGCGCAGCTTTCCAACCGCTATGTCTGGATCGTGCTGTTCGTCACTTTGTCCTTCGGCCTGCTGGGCTTTTTGGATGACTATTACAAAGTTACAAAACGTACCGCCGATGGCCTGTCGGGCAAATCGCGCCTCGCCATCGAATTCGTTATTGCGTTCCTGGCCACCTGGTTGATCATGCAGCTGGAAGCCAAGGGGCTTTCCGGCGCGCTGGCCATTCCGTTCCTGAAAACCGCGCTGTTGCCGCTGGGCCTGTTCTTTATTCTGGTGGGCGGTTTTGTCATTGCGGGGGCCGCCAATGCGGTCAATTTCACTGACGGCCTTGATGGCCTTGCCATTGTGCCGGTGATCATCGCGGCGATGACCTTCACCCTGATCGTCTATCTGGTCGGCAATGAGAAATTCGCCGCTTATCTGCAGCTTCCTTACATCTTTGCAGCTGGTGAATTGACGGTGTTCCTGGCCGCGCTGATCGGGGCCGGTCTGGGCTTTCTCTGGTACAACGCCCCGCCCGCCGCCATCTTCATGGGCGATACCGGCTCGCTGTCGCTGGGCGGCGCGCTGGGCGCGGTTGCCGTGGTGGCCAAGCATGAGATCGTGCTCGCCATTGTGGGCGGATTGTTTGTGCTGGAGACGGTGTCGGTGATCGTGCAGGTGGTGAGTTTCAAGCTCACCGGCAAGCGCGTCTTCCGCATGGCGCCGATCCACCATCATTACGAGCAGCTTGGCTGGACCGAATCCACCATCGTGATCCGTTTCTGGATTGTGGCGATGGTGCTGGCCCTGGCCGGCCTCGCCACCCTGAAACTGCGGTGATGCCATGATCGCCGCCCATGCCTTTGCCGGACGCACCGTCGCCATTTTCGGGTTGGCCCGCACGGGCCTTGGCGCCGTGCGTTCGCTGATGGCAGGCGGCGCGACCGTCATCGCCTGGGATGACAACAGCCTGGCGCGTGACGCGGGAAGTCTTGCCGGCGCGCAAATCATGCCCTGGCGCGAATGGCCCTGGGAAAAAATCGCCGCGCTGGTCTTAAGCCCCGGCGTGCCGCTGACTCATCCCAAGCCGCATGAAGTTGTGAGCCATGCCAGGGCCGCCAATGTCGAAGTGATCGGCGATGTCGAACTTTTCGCTCGTGAAATCCGCCCCGATGGGACCAAACCGGGCCGCGCCCCGGTGATCGCCATCACCGGCACCAACGGCAAATCCACCACCACGGCGTTGATCGGCCATATCCTGGCCGCCAGCGGCTTTGATGCCCAGGTTGGCGGCAATATCGGCAAGTCGGTGCTGGAATTGGCGCCGCCCGGCCCGCGCAGCATCTATGTGCTGGAAATGTCCAGCTTTCAGATCGATCTGACGCCCGGCATCAAGCCCGATGTCGCGCTGCTCTCCAATCTCTCCCCCGATCATTTGGACCGCCATGGCAGCATGGCGTTTTATGCCGCCATCAAGCAGCGGCTGATGAACCAGGTGCCCAAGGACGGCCAGGCCATCATCGGCGTGGATGATGACCATGGCGCGGCCATCTTCACCCAGGTGTCGGCCGGCGGCGCCACCGCCTGGCCGGTGTCGGTGGGCAAGGTTCTGGGCCGCGGTATTTTTGTGGTCGATGGCGCGCTTTATGACGCCCAAAGCGGCCGTGCCGAAAAGGTCATGGATCTCAGCGAAGCAAAACACCTGCCCGGCGCGCACAATTGGCAGAACGCGGCCCTGGCTTTCGCCGCCACCAAGCCTTTTGTCAAAGACGTGCGCGCCATCGCCGCCGCCATCATCTCTTTCCCCGGCCTTGCCCATCGCCTGGAAGATGTCGGCCATATCGGCAAGACCATCTTCGTCAATGATTCCAAGGCCACCAATGCCGATGCCACAGCGCGGGCGCTGGCGATTTATCCCGATATTTTCTGGATCGCGGGCGGCAAACCCAAGGAGGGCGGCATCACCAGTCTGGCTTCCTATTTTCCGAATATCCGCCGCGCTTATCTGATCGGCGAAGCGGCGCACGCTTTTTCCCTCACACTGGATGGAAAAGCGCCTTATGAAATGTCGGGCACGCTGGATGTCGCGGTCGCTTCGGCGGCGCGCGATGCGGCGGCCTCGGGCACGCCCGCGCCAGTGGTGCTGCTGTCGCCCGCCTGTGCCTCCTACGACCAGTTCAAGGATTTCGAACAGCGCGGGGATGCTTTTCGCACCCTGGTCGCCCGCCTGCCGCGCAACCTTTCCCAATCACGAGAAGCCTCATGAGCATTTCGCGCGCCGACAAGGGCGGTTTCGCCAATTGGTGGTTCACCGTCGATAAGGTGGCGCTGATCGGCATGGCGCTTCTGATCGGCATCGGCCTGATGCTGGCCTTTGCCGCCAGCCCCGCCATTACCGGCGGCCCGCTCATTGCCGGTGATTTCCGTTATGCCGCGCGCCAGCTCAGCTATGCCGCTGTGGCCTTCGCCATCATGGCGGGCACATCGCTGCTCACCCTGCGGCAGGTCAAGATCACCGCCGCGCTTGTTTTCGCGTTCGCCCTGGTCGCTTCTTTTCTGGTTCTGCTTGTGGGCGTCGATGTGCTGGGCGCGCGGCGCGAATTGAATCTGGGTTTCTTCAATCTCCAGCCGTCTGAATTTTTCAAACCTAGTTTTGCCGTGCTGGCCGCCGCCGTGCTGGCCGACCGCGCCAAGCTGCCGCTGCCCAAGCCGGCACTGACGTTTCTGTTGATCGCCCCGGCGCTGGGCATTCTCTTGCTGCAGCCTGATGTCGGCCAGACCGGCCTGTTGCTGTCGCTGTGGGGCACCATGTTGTTCTTTGCCGGGCTGCCGTTGTTCTGGGTCGGGCTTTTGGCCGGGGCAACGGGGCTTCTGGGTTTTGCCGCCTATGCCATCTTCCCGCATGTCCATCACCGCGTGGCGCAATATCTCAGCGGTTCGGATATCGGCTATCAGGCCGGGCTGGCGCTGAAAGCCTTTGCCCATGGCGGTTTTGCCGGTGTCGGCCCCGGCGCGGGCACCATCAAATACCGCATCCCCGACGCCCATTCCGATTACATCTTCGCCGTGGCGGGTGAGGAATTCGGCCTGGTGCTGTGCCTGGTCATCGCCATCCTGTTCTGTGTTTTGACGGTGCGGCTGCTGCTGCGCTCTTCGGGCGCGCGCGATCCGTTCTGCCAGTTGGCAGGCGCGGGCCTGGCCGTGGTCACTGCTGTGCAGGCCTTCATCAATATGGGCGTGGCGGTGTCGCTGTTGCCCGCCAAGGGCATGACGTTGCCCTTTATCTCCTATGGCGGCTCCTCGCTTTTCTCCATTGCGCTCACCATGGGTTTTGCCCTGGCCGTGACGCGACAGCGCCCCAAGGTTGGCGCGCGTGAAGAATCCTTGCTGCAAGCTCTCGGTGCCCGGGCATGAGTGTGATTGTGCTTTCGGCAGGCGGCACCGGCGGGCATCTGTTTCCCGCCCAGGCGCTTGCGGCTGAGCTTACCCGCCGTGGCCGCAAGATCGTGGTGATGACCGACCGCCGTTTCGCCAATTACGCCACCCATTTTCCCGGCGCCGAAATCCAGACCGTGCCGTCTTCGCCTTTCAACGCCATTGCCGCGCCGTTCAAGATCGCGGCGGGCATGGTGATGGCCTTTTTCAAGCTTTTACGCCTGCGCCCTGCCGCCGTGATCGGCTTTGGCGGTTACCCGTCCCTGCCGGTGATGCTGGCGGCCACGTTTGCGCGCCTGCCCACCGCCATCATCGAGCAGAATGCCGTGGTTGGGCGCGCCAACCGGCTGGTGATGAACCGGGTGAAGCTGGTCGCTGCCGCGTTTCCCATCGCCCGTTTCGCGCCGCGCGACAAATCCAAGATTGTGCTGACCGGCAACCCGCTGCGCGCGGAAGTCATCGCTTTGTGGGGCGCGCCGTATGCGATGCCGCAACAGGATGGCCCGCTTCGCCTTCTGGTGTTCGGGGGCAGCCAGGGCGCGCGCGCTTTCTCCCGTATCATTCCGGCGGCAATCACCATGCTGCCGGCCGCCTACAAGCATCGCCTGCATCTGGTGCAGCAATGCCGTCTCGAAGATCTTGAAGCCGTGCGCCAGACTTATGCCAATGCCGAAATCCGCGCGGACCTGGCGCCGTTTTTCGGCGATCTTCCCGCGCGGATGGCTGCGGCGCATCTGGTGATCGGCCGTTCCGGCGCCGGGACGGTGGCGGAATTGATGGCGATTGGCCGGCCATCCATCCTGGTGCCGCTGCCCTATGCTCTGGACGATAATCAGACGCCCAATGCCGATATTCTGGCCAATGCCGGGGCCGCATGGCGCGTCCGCGAGAGCGATTTAACCCCGGATTTGCTCGCTCAAATGCTGATGGCGATTTTCAACGATCCCGCCGATCTGAAAGCCCGCGCCGACAAGGCGCATGCGCTGGCCGTGCCCAACGCCGCCGCCAACCTGGCCGATCTGGTGGAAAGGCTGGCAGCGTGAAAGTCACCACCCGCGTTCCACTCGATATCGGCGCCATTCACTTCATCGGCATTGGCGGTATCGGCATGAGCGGCATCGCCGAGATCATGCACAATCTGGGTTACAAGGTGCAGGGCTCCGATGTTTCGGAAAGCGCCAATGTGAAACGCCTGAAGGCGATGGGTATTCCCGTCGCCGTCGGTCACAGCGCGGGCAATCTCAAGGACGCCCATGCCGTGGTCTATTCCTCGGCGGTCAAGCCCGGCAATGTCGAGTTCGACGCCGCCCGCGCCCAAAGCCTGCCGCTGGTGCGCCGCGCCGAAATGCTGGCCGAGATCATGCGCCTGCGTTCCTGCGTCGCCATCGCCGGCACCAATGGCAAAACCACAACCCCCACACTGGTGGCGGCGCTGCTGGATGCGGGCAACATGGACCCCACTGTCGTCAATGGCGGCATCATCAACGCCTATGGCACCAATGCGCGGCTGGGCGCCGGCGAATGGGTGGTGGTGGAGGCCGATGAAAGCGACGGCACGTTCCTGCGCTTGCCCGCCACCATCGCCGTGGTCACCAATGCCGATCCCGACCATCTGGATTTCTATGGCACTTTCGACGCGATGCGCGACGCCTTCCAGCGCTTTGTCGAAAATGTGCCTTTCTACGGTTTTGCCGTTTTGTGCCTGGATCATCCCGAAGTGCAGGCCATGGTGGGCCGCGTCACCGACCGGCGATTGATCACTTACGGTTTTTCGCCCCAGGCCGATGCGCGGGCGGTGAATGTGCATTTCTCGGAAGGCGTCTCACATTTCGATTGCGTCTTCACCGATCGCCGCAGGGCAAGTGAAGTCCGGCTCGACAATCTCAGCCTGCCCATGCCGGGCGAACACAATGTGCAGAACGCCATGGCCGCCATTGTGGTGGCGCGCGAGCTGGGTGTGGCTGACAATCTGATCCGCAAGGCGCTGGCCGAATTCAAGGGCGTGGGCCGCCGTTTCTCCCGCATCGGCGATTATAAAGGCGCTGCTATCATTGACGATTATGCCCATAACCCCTTCAAGATCGCCGCCGCGCTGAAGGCCGCCCGCCAGGCCTATAGCGGCCCGGTGGTCGCGGTGGTGCAGCCGCATCGTTACACCCGCTTGCGCGACACGTTTGAGCAATTCGCCAAATGCCTGAATGACGCAGATGTCGCCATCATCGCGCCGGTCTATGCGGCGGGCGAACAGCCGATCGATGGGATTGACCGGGATTCCTATGCCGAGGCGCTGCGCGCCCATGGCCATCGCAATGTGATCACCATTGACGGCGAGGCCGATCTGGCCGCCGCCGTGGCGCCGCATCTGAAACCCGGCGGCGCGGTTGTCGGCCTGGGCGCCGGCTCCATCACCGCCTGGATGCATGGTCTCCAGAAAAAGCTGGAGGCGCTTGGATGACAAAAGTCTGTGAGGCGCTTCCGCCCGTTCGCGGCACTTATACCTACGATGCGCCGCTGAAAGACCATGTCTGGTTTCGCGCCGGCGGCGCGGCGGAAATTTTGTTCCGTCCCGCCGATGCGGCGGACCTCGCCACCTTCCTGGCCGCCCGGCCTGATGATCTGCGCTTCACGGTGATCGGCGTCGGCTCCAATCTTCTGGTGCGCGATGGCGGCATTGCCGGCGTCACCATTCGCCTGCCAGCCAGCTTCGGCAAGATCGAGGCTTCGGGAACGCGGGTACGGGCAGGTGCAGCCGCGCTGGATGCACAAGTGGCCCGCGCCGCAGCCGATGCGGGCATTGGCGGGCTGGAGTTTTTGCGCGGCGTGCCCGGCACCATTGGCGGGGCGCTGAAAATGAATGCCGGCTGCTATGGCCGCGAGATCAAGGATATTTTTGTAGAAGCTTCCGCGCTGGATTCGCGGGGCAACGTCATCAAGCTCACCCCAGCCGACATGAATTTTGTTTATCGCAAGTCCCAGACCCGCGACGAACTGATCTTCACCGAAGCCTTGTTTGAAGGCTCGCTCGATAAGCCGGATGCCATCCGCGCCCGCATGGAAGACCTCAATGCCAATCGCGAGGCCAGCCAGCCCATCCGCGCCAAAACCGGCGGTTCGACCTTCAAGAATCCGCCGGGCCGCAAGGCCTGGGAATTGATCGATCAAGCCGGCTGTCGCGGGCTGACCATGGGCCAGGCCCAGGTGAGCGAAAAACACACCAATTTCCTCATCAATCTGGGCGAGGCCAAAGCCGCCGATATCGAAGCTTTGGGCGAGGAAGTGCGCAAGCGCGTCGCCGCCCATTCGGGTGTTGAGCTGGAATGGGAAATCAAGCGCGTGGGCTTACACCAAGGCGGGGCCGCATGAGCTATCGCCGCATTGCCGTTTTGATGGGTGGCCGTTCCGCCGAACGCGAAGTTTCGCTGTCTTCCGGGCGGGGCGTGATGAAAGCGCTGGCCGAGGAAGGTTTTGATCCGGTGATGGTGGATCCGGGCGACAATCCCGGCGATCAACTGTTCCAGGCCAAGCCCGATGCCGCTTTCAATGCCCTGCATGGCCGCTTCGGCGAAGACGGCACGGTGCAGGGGCTGTTGGAGCTGATGCGGATTCCCTACACCCATTCGGGGGTGCTCTCTTCGGCGCTGGCGATGCACAAGGAGCGCACCAAGGATGTTTATCGCGCTGCCGGCCTGCCGGTGGTCAAATCCATTGTCGTGGATCGCAAGGAAGCGGCCGCATCGCATTTGATGGAGCCGCCCTATGTCGTCAAGCCGGTCAATGAAGGCTCCAGCGTTGGCGTCTTCATTATTCGCAAGGGTGACAACCGCCCGCCCGCGGCGCTGGGCGCGGAGGACTGGAATCTCTCCAGCGAGATGATGGTGGAAGAATTCGTGCCCGGCCGGGAGCTGACCGTTTCGGTGATGGGGACCCGCGCGCTGGGCGTGACCGAGATCACCACCGAACTCGATTTCTATGATTATGAAGCCAAATATGCCGCGGGCGGTTCGCGCCATATCCTGCCGGCGCAGATTCCCGCCAATGTCGCGGATGAAGCGATGGATCTTGCGGTGCGCGCCCATGCGGCGTTGGGCTGCCGCGGCGTTACCCGCACAGATTTCCGTTATGACGATACCGGCCCGAAGCATCGGTTGATCCTGTTGGAAACCAATACCCAGCCGGGCATGACGCCGACCTCGCTGGTGCCGGAACAGGCCATTCATAATGGAATTTCCTACGCCAAACTGTGCCGCTGGATCGTGGAGGATGCGTCATGCGATCGGTGAAAGTGGAACGCAAACACCGCAACAACCCTCGCGGCAAGACGGTGCGCAAAACCCTGCGCGGCCAGCGCGAGAAAACCTCCGTGCAGCCCGGCTCGGCGCGCGGCGCCAAAGGCAAGCCTCGCTTCGGCGGGATATTCTCGCAGGCCATGCTGGCGGTCTGGGGCGGCTGTTTGTTGCTCGCCATCGTGATTGTTCTGATGGTCAGCGGCGCGGTCGCCCGCGTCACCCATGGCCTGCGCGACGGCGTTTCGGCCATCGTTGCGGATGCCGGTTTCGGGGTTTACGAAATCCAGATCAACGGCAATCGCCGCGTGCCCATCAGCACCATCATGGCCGCGCTGGGGATCAAGCCCGGTGACTCGATCTTCCTGGTCGATTTGCCCAGTGCGCGGGCCCGCATTCTGGCGCTGGACTGGATCGCCTCGGCCGATGTGGTGCGCCGCTATCCCGACGCCATCACCGTGACGGTGGTGGAAAAACGGCCCTTCGCCCTGTGGCAGTCCCCGATGCTTGGAAATGGAAGTGGGGGCGTGGCCGTGGTGGAACGTTCCGGTGGCGTCATCACCACCCAGGATGTCGATCAATTCTCGC
>CAIXUE010000016.1 GCA_903922545.1 uncultured Alphaproteobacteria bacterium
ACCGCGCGCCCGCTTTATCCCGCCAACAATTGGGGCGATATCGCCACCGCCACGATCGGCTTTGGCCAGGGCATTTCGGTATCGCCGCTCAGCTTCGTCGCCGCCGCAGCCACCGTGGTCAATGGCGGGCGCAAGATCACGCCGACCTTCATCAAGCAGGCGCCCGGCGCCGACAATCGCGGCGACCAGTTACTCAAGCCGGAGACCAGCACCCAGATGCGCGATCTGCTGCGCTATGTCGTGACCAACGGCTCGGGCAAGAAAGCGGATATTGACGGCTATGATGTGGGTGGCAAGACGGGTTCGGCCCAGGTGCCGGGTCCCGGCGGCCGCTACATTCCCCACGCCTTGCGCACATCCTTTTTCTCCGCCTTCCCGGCGCATGATCCGCGCTACGTCGTATTCGTCCTGCTGGATCAGCCGCATGGCACAAAGGAAACCGCCGGCTTCGCGCTGGCCGGCTGGACCGCCGCGCCGCTGGCCGGACGGGTGATTTCGCGCATTGCGCCGTTGCTCGGCGTTCCCAACAACGCGGCGCCGGTGACCCTGGCGCGCAGTAATTCATAATGGCACCACAATCTCTCGGGATGATGGTGCGCAAGAAAGACAATAACGCCATGGTGGCGGTGAAGAGTTTCACGAGCCTGACAAGCGACAGCCGCAAGGTGACGCGCGGCGGCCTGTTCGCCGCCTTGGCCGGCAGCAAGACCGACGGCGCGCGCTTTGTCGCCGATGCGGCGGCGCGCGGCGCAGCGGCGGTGCTGGCGCGTCCCGAACTGGCGGACGAAGCCAAGGCGCTGGGCATGGCGTTTATTGCGGACGAAAATCCGCGTTTGGGTCTGGCCCGGCTGGCGGCGGAATTTTATGGCGCCCAGCCCAATGTCGTGGCCGCCATCACCGGCACCAAGGGCAAATCCTCCATCGTCGCATTCCTGCGCGAAATCTGGACGGCGCTGGGCAAGCCCGCCGCAAGCCTGGGCACGGTGGGAGTCATCGGTCCCAAGGGCGCGATCCCGCTCTCCCACACAACGCCCGACCCTGTGGAAATTCATGCCCTGCTGGCGCAGTTGAAAAAAGACGGCGTTGAACATCTCGCCATCGAGGCTTCCAGCCATGGTCTCGACCAGTTTCGTCTCGATGGCGTGAAAATCCAGGCGGCGGGTTTCACCAACATCACCCGCGATCACATGGATTATCATTCCACTTTCGAGCATTACTTGGCCGCCAAGCTGCGGCTGGTGGACGAAGTGGTGGCGCCGGACGGCGTGGCGGTGATCAACGCCGATGGCGAGCATGCCGATGCTTTCATCGCCGCCGCCAAACGCCGCGACTTGCGTCTGATTACGGTTGGGGAGCAGGGTGACACGATCACGCTCATCAGCCGCGAAAGCCTGGACGACGCGCAAGCCCTGACCATCGGCTTTGTGGGCAACACTTACAAAGTCCTTCTGCCGCTGGCCGGCGCCTTTCAGGCGTCCAATGCCCTGGTCGCCGCCGGTCTTGCCATTGGTCTGGGCGAGGACGCTGCCAAGGTTTTCGCGGCGCTGGCGCATCTGAAAGGCGCGCCGGGCCGGATGGAGAAAGTGGCCTTCGCCGCTTCGGGTGCGCCCATCTATGTGGACTACGCGCATACCCCGGATTCCCTGGAAAAGATTTTGCAGGCGCTTCGCCCACACACACAGAACAAGCTGCGTGTCGTGTTCGGCTGTGGCGGCGACCGTGACAAGGGCAAGCGTCCTTTGATGGGCCAGATCGCCGCCGCGCTGGCGGATGATGTCACCGTCACTGACGATAATCCGCGTACGGAAGATTCTGCTGCCATCCGCAAATCTATCCTTGCCACCGCCAAAGGCGCGCGCGAAATCGATGACCGCCGCGACGCAATCAAGACCGCCATTACCGCCTTGAATCGGGGCGATGTGCTTGTTATCGCAGGCAAAGGCCATGAGACCGGCCAGTATGTCGGCGCCGCGGTAATCCCCTTTTCCGACCGCGACGAAGCGGTCAAGGCAGCCATCGCTGGCGGAGGGCGCGCGGCATGAGCCTGTGGAATTCCGCCGAAGCGCAAAGCGCCACCTTGGGCAATGCCAGCAGCCATTTTTCCGTGGACGGGCTTTCGATTGATACCCGCACCTTGAAGGCGGGCGATCTGTTCGTGGCGCTGAAGGGCGACAATCGTGATGGCCATGATTATCTCGGCGCCGCTTTTGCCGCCAAGGCCGGCGCCGCGCTGGTTTCGCGCAAGCCGGAGGGCGTGGCAGGGCCTTTGCTCACCGTCGCAGATACCCAGCGCGGCCTGGAAGACCTTGCCCGCGCCGCCCGCGCCCGCAGCAACGCGAAGATTTTGGCGGTCACCGGCAGCGCTGGCAAAACCACCACCAAGGAAATTCTGCGCCATGCCCTGAATGGGCTGGGCCGCACCCATGTCTCGGCTGCCTCCTACAACAATCATTGGGGCGTGCCGCTGTCTTTGGCGGGCCTGCCGCAGGACAGCGAATACGGCGTGTTTGAAATCGGCATGAATCATGCCGGCGAAATCCGCAGCCTGGTATCCATGGTC
>CAIXUE010000017.1 GCA_903922545.1 uncultured Alphaproteobacteria bacterium
CGCACGGCGTGGATCTCAAACCCGGCAGCCTGCTTTATGTGCCGCGCGGCGTTCTGCACCGCACCGGCGCGGGAGAGGAAAGCTGGTCACTGAACCTGTCTTATGTGCGCACCATGTGGCTGGATGTTCTTCGCAACGGTTTGCAGCGCCGCCTGGCTGGATCGGCAAAGTGGCGGGACACGGTGACGGGCCTCGGGCCCCAATCCCCCGCCGCGGCGCAGGCGCAAGACACTTTTCCCGCTCTTGCCGCCGAGTTGCGTGCGCTTCTGGCTGATCCGCGTGAATTGGAACGGTTCTGCCGGGATTTTCTCGAAAACCCGGATAACTAGGGAATCCCGCATGCCATGCGATTGCTGATGAAAGTGGCGTTGCCGACCGCGGCGGAAAACGCCGTGGCGGGCGATCCCGGCTTTGCCGAAAAGCTGAACGGCCTTTTCAAGGAGCTTGGGGCGCAATCGGTATTTTCCAGAAAGGCGCCCGACCGCCAGATCGCTTATGCGCTTTTCGATATCGAGAATCCCGCGCGCATCTTTGCGATTGCCGAGCCCGTTTCCCGCTGGCTCAAGGTCAAGCCGGAATTCTTCCCCGAAACGGTGGGGCGGTCCTTTTTCGGCGATGTGACCTTGCCGACCAAAAAGTCTTAAAGCGCCCCGCCCTCGATCTCAGCGTCAGCTTATTGCGACAGAGACGCGGCCCAGCACGCCGAAGTCCCCCGCCACCCTGTTGCCCACTGTAATCGCCAGCGGCTTGATGCAGGTGCCGGTGGTGACCACTTCGCCGGCCTTGAGTGTCAGGCCATGGCGGGAAAGTTCATTGACCAGCCAGGTCAGGGCGATGCGCGGATCGCCCAGCACATTTGACCCCACGCCTTCGCCGGCATCGGCGCCATCCATCGTGGCGCGGGCCTTGTGCGTGGCCAGGTCCAGGCGCCGCCAATCCGTCCCGGCGGCCGGCCCCAGGATGAAGCGGTGGGCGCAGGCATTGTCGGCGATCAGTTGCGCCAGGCCAGCCTGCTCGAACTGGTTGTAACGGGAATCCGGAATCTCGATAGCCGGATGCAGGGTGGCGACACGGTCCAGCACCTCGTCCTGCTCCCAGGGTGTGGCCCGGGGCGCCAGGTCTTCTGCCATCCGGAAGGCAAATTCCAGCTCGGCGACTTTCATGAGGTTGTTGCCCAGGGGGCAGGTTGCGCCATCGGGAATGACACGCTCGGCCAGCAGCCGGCCGGCGAGGGGACCATCCACTCCGATATGGGCCTGGCCCGCGGTGCTGGTGGCGGCGATCTTCCAGCCGAAAAGCGGCTGGCTGGTATGTTCCTCGATGAAGGCCTGGACGCCGTACCCTTCGGCCCGGGTTTGGGGGCGAAGCTCCGGCGGCAGCGCGTCGATCCGCGCGCCTTCCTGCCAGTGCCGGTAAAGAAGCTCAGAGGCCTGTTTCATCCCGTCGCGGTTCATGGCCTCTCCAATCCTGGCCCACTTTATATATGTGTCGGGCGCGGTGCTTTTTTGCCTGCCCGACGGGCAGACGTCGAGGGTGGTTAAACAATAATCATGGCGGTCAACCTGCTGCACCGCAGCATCGACGGTATGAGATCGCGCTCAAATTGCTGCAGGTATTTCTGCAGCATGAGCTTTCAGCGTCACGCTTGCGCGCGGCATCAGCCCATGTAACTTTCGAGTTTAAAGGGAGGGGCATTTTTCGGATCACCTCCCGCCTGGGGAGGCATTCCATGAAAAATCTCATCTATTCCAAGAAATTTCTTATTGGCACCGCGATCGCCGTGGCGATTGCCGGGCTCGGCATCGGCCAGGACGTCTTTACCAATGGCGGCCAGGCGCAGGCCCAGGGCATGGCGGCCGGGGACATCATGGTCCCCAAATTCGAAGTGGACCCCCTGTGGCCCAAGCCCCTCCCCAACGGCTGGGTGATCGGCTCTACCATTGGTTTGGCCGCCGACAGCCATGACAATGTCTGGATTATCCACCGCCCGGCGACGCTGGCGCAGAAGGAATCCTACTCCAAGCGTGGTGAAGCCGATTGCTGCCAAGCTGCCCCCGATGTGCTGGAATTCAGCCCGGCCGGCGCGCTTTTGAACCATTGGGGCAAAGACCCGGGGCATGACTGGCCGTCGTCCAACCACGGCATCACGGTGGATGCGGCGGGCAATGTCTGGCTGGGCGCCAACGGTGCGGGCCAGCCCGCGGCTTTTGAGGCGGGCAGCGCAGAGCAGTTTGCCCCCCGCGCCCGCCCGGCCGGTCCGGCCAATGGCGAAGGCGGCGGCGAAGCCGGCAAGTATCACGACAGCTTCATCCTGAAATTCACCCAGGACGGCAAGTTCCTGGGCGAAATCGGCACCGCCAATGGCAGCAAGGGCAGCCTGGACACCGACAATGTGCGCGGCGTCGCCACCATCCGTTTCATCCCCGGCACCAATGAGCTGGTGGCGGCGGACGGCTATGGCAATCACCGCGTCTCTGTCTGGGATCCGGTAACCATGAAACTCAAGCGCATGTGGGGCGCCTATGGCAAACCGCCCAGCGACGATCCCATCCCGCACTACAACCCGGATTCGCCGCAGTTCGGCAATCCGGTGCATTGCGCCCAGCCTTCCAATGACGGGTACATCTATGTCTGCGACCGCACCAACGATCGCATGCAGCTGTTCAAGACCGACGGCACCTTCGTCAAGCAGTTCCCGCTTGAAGTCGGCACCAAGGGTGACGGTTCGGTGTGGGAAATCGCTTTCTCCAGGGATCCGGCGCAGAAATTCCTTTATATGTCAGACGGTTCGAACGAGAAGATCCACGTTTTCGACCGCGCGACCATGAAGGAGCTTTATTGGTTCGGCGGCGGCGGCCGTCAGCCGGGTCAGTTCTATGCCGTGCACAGCATCGTGACCGACACCAAGGGCAACATCTTCACCACCGAAACCTACGAAGGTAAGCGGGTGCAGAAGTTCATCTACAAGGGCCTGGTGCCGCTCAGCACCCTGATCAAATCCCATGTGGTTGGGGGCAGCATCGTGGGTACACCCAAGCCCTAGACTCTCAATAAGGTTTGAGATGTTACGGAAAGTCGCAACAGGCGCCGGATTTGTGGTGATGATCGCCGCATCCGGCGCCTTGCTTTTTGCGGCCAAGGCCGCGCCACCGCGCGCACCGGCTGCACCCGCCGCCCAATCTGCCGGCGATACCTTTGCCGCCACCTGCAAGGCGGAAACCGCCGATATCCGCCCCGATCCGGCCTGGGTTCGCGCCAGCTTCGCCGATGATCACTGCACCGCGCCTGGCCTGCCGCCCAAGGTGGATGGCTATACCGCCAGCCGCGCGCAGGTGATGGGCGCGATCACGGCCATGACCCATTACAACAGCGCTGCTGACCGCTACCAGCGCTGTGTTTCCGATTTCGTCATTGCCCGCAAGGCATTGTCTGAAAAGAGCAAAAACCCGCTGGCGCTTGCCTTTGTCACCATCGAGTACCACCGCATCGCCGCCAGCCAGAACATGAAGAAGCAGCTGGCCGCCCAGGTGGACGCTTCGATCAACGCCTTCAACGAATTTGGCAGTGAGTGTCTTTAGCCGCGGGCCGATCTTTCCTGACGGTACAATAGTGCCGCAGGTCTGGATAAAATGCGCGGGCAACTGCGGCTTATCGGTACGAGGAACTTCTTGTAAGACATTGAAATAATTGTAATTTTATGTTTCGCCCGGAAACAAAAGTTCCTTTCGACCATGACCTGTCCTGGATATTCCGGCTTCAAGGTCAGCTGGCTGACCACAATCTGCTGCCCAGCGAGGAATTGGGCGCGGGTGGTCGGGTGGTCACGACAGCGTGCGTGGCTATGACGAGCGTGCCGCCAATGGCTCGGAAGGCATTCTGATCAGCAATGAATTGCGCTCGCCGTCCTTCAGTCTGTTTGGCGGCGGGCTGCCTTATGGGTTGGTGGATCAGGCGCAGCTATTGGCGTTCTGGGATTATGCCAGTGTGCGCGATCACCAGACCACATCCGGCAACCCCACCAGCGTCCAGCTGTCCAGCGTCGGCCTGGGCGCGCGTTACACGGTCTCGCGCTTTGTCGATCTGCGGGCCGATTATGGCCATGAATTGCTGAAGCTGCCCGGTGCCACCAAGCTGGGCCAGGTTCTGCACGTATCCCTGACGATGGGATACTAGGCGGCTTTCTTCGGCATCGGATGATCGGCGAAATACGCCATCGCCGAATTCACGCCGCTTCCCGCCAGATTGACGCCCGCCATACGCAAGCCCATCTCGCATCCCGCCAAGGTGGCCAACAAGGTCAGGTCATTGCTGTTGCCCAGATGGCCGATGCGGAACATGCGGCCTTTCACCTTGCCCAGGCCCGCACCCAGCGACAGATCGAAACGCTGCAGAATATCCTTGCGCAGGGCATCGGCATCCACCGAAGCCGGCACGATCACGCCCGTCAGAATGGGCGAGTAAAGGTCCGTATCGGCGCATTGGATCGGCAGGCCCCAGGCATCCACCGCGTCGCGCACGCCCGCCGCCCAGCGGCGATGGCGTTCAAAGACATTCTCCAGGCCTTCTTCCTTCAGCATGTCCAAGGCTTCGGACAGGCCGTAAAGAATATTGGTGCTGGGCGTATAGGGGAAATAGCCGGTCTTGTTCATTTCGATCATTTCGTCCCAGGCCCAGAAAGATTTGGGCAGCTTGGACGTTTTGCTCACGGCGATGGCCTTGGGTGACAAGGCGTTGAACGACAGACCGGGCGGCAGCATCAGGCCTTTTTGCGAACCGCTGATGGTGACATCGACGCCCCATTCATCGTGGCGGAAATCGGCCGAGGCCAGGCCGGAGATCGAATCCACCAGCAGCAGGGCAGGGTGCTTCGCCGCATCAATCGCTTTTCTGACTTCGGCGATATTGGAGGTGACGCCGGTCGAGGTTTCATTGTGCACCACACAAACGGCCTTGATGCTGTGGCCGGTATCGGCGCGCAGCCGTTCCTCGATCAATCCGGCATCAACGCCATGGCGCCAGCCGGGCGCGCCGGGCAGGTCATTGTCTGGCCCGCGCCATTCCAGGATCTCAGGCTCAAGCCCCAGCCGCCGCGCCAGTTTGGCCCACAGCGCCGCGAATTGGCCAGTCTCGTACATCAAGACGTGATCGCCCGGGCTCATGGTGTTGACCAGGGCGGCTTCCCAGGCGCCGGTGCCGGAGGCGGGATAGATCACCACCGGATGGCGGGTTTTGAAAATCTCGGCCATGCCGGAAAGGCATTTCAGCCCCAGCTGGGCGAATTCGGGCCCGCGATGATCAATGGTGGGAAGGCTGATGGCCCGCAGGATGCGATCGGGAACCGGGCTGGGGCCGGGAATCTGAAGGAAGTGGCGTCCCACGGGATGAAAGTCCAGCGTCAGCATGGGCGCCCTCCGGCTTTGGATTTGAGGGGGCAACTTGATAAAGTCGCGCGGAAAAAGCAAGAAAGCAGGCGGCAATTGGGTCGCAACGCCGCCGGAAATTTGACATGCAGCCGAGGCCTTTAGGCGCCCAATCCGTCGCCAATGACGTATCCGCCGCCCTTGCCCGGCGGCTGGCCGCTGAGACCGGCGGCGAGGTCCTGTTCGATACCGGATCGCGCGGCCGCTATGCCACCGACGCCTCCATCTACCAGATCATGCCGGTCGGCGTGTTTGTCCCTCGCACACAAGAGGATGTTAAGGCCGCTATCGCCATTGCCCGCGACCTGAAAGTGCCGGTGCTGCCGCGCGGCGCGGGCACCAGCCAGTGCGGCCAGACCGTTGGCGCGGCGCTGGTGATCGATACCAGCAAGCATCTGCGCAAGGTGCTGGCGGTGGATGCGGACTCGCACACGGCACGGGTCGAACCGGGACTGGTGCTGGATCATCTCAACGCGGCGCTGAAACCGCATGGCCTGTGGTACCCGGTCGATGTTTCCACC
>CAIXUE010000018.1 GCA_903922545.1 uncultured Alphaproteobacteria bacterium
GTCGCTGGCCGATCTTCAGTCGGGCGATTCCCGAATCGGCGCGGCTGAGCCGCCCGATACCGATACGCGCGCTTTTCTGATCGGCTTAAAAGAAAAACCGGGCGCCCGTTTTTCGGACGCCCGGTTTCACGTCAACAAATAACGTCTTACTTTTTCTTGGACGGAGCGGCAGCAGCCGAAGCACCCGAACCCGGATGCGCGGCATAGACGCCATAGAGATGGGCGATCATCGGGCCGTTGCCGTCACCCTTGTCGGCGTTCAAGGTCTTGACCGCGTCGGCGTTCTGGCCGGCGGCGATCTGCGAATAGCCCAGCGCGATCACGCCGCTATCCTTGTCCTTGAGGTTCTTTGCCACAGCCGTCTTGGCGGTCGCCACGCCGTCCTTGGGCGCGCCACCGGTGGTCTGCTGAAGGGCAACCTTCACCAGCGCATCGCCGTTGGGATCCTTCTGGGCGGCAGCCAGCGCTGCGGCCATACCGGCCTGAACCTGGCCGGTCTGCTGCTTGGCCAGGGCCTGCAGCTTCTTGGAACGATCGTCATTGGTGATGTTGGCGGCCATGCCCTTGTCGAGCACAGTGCCAGCCTCGGCCGGCAGGCCAAGCTGCAGGTCGAGCTGGGCCATGTTCACATAGTCGTCCTTGCTGGCCAGTGTGCCGGTCAGATATTTCAGGCGATAGATCTGCAGCGACTGCGGATCGGTCAGGTTTTTGGTGGCATCGGCCAGCTTGAGAAGCTGGGTCCAGTATTCCGACTTGCCCGTGCGGGCCACCAGCTGCTCCAGCGCGTCGCGCTGGCTGACGCTGTCGTTGGTGTCAAAGGCGCATTTCATTTCGGTCTGCAGCGCAACTTCTTCCGCCGCGGCACCCAGTTCCTTGACGTATTTCACGCAGCCGGCCTTGTTGCCGGACAGGTAATAGGCCTGGGTTACATAGGTGGCGTTGGCGGCGTCAAGCGCGCCGGCCTTCTTCAGCGCGTCGCCATCGGCGATCACGCCAGGATAGTTCTTGGTGTTGAAGTCGCTGGCGAGCTTGTTCTTGCCCGCGGCGGCGCCGCCCAGGCTGATATCGCCGGAGAGAGAGCCGACATAGGCCTTCATCTGCGTGATGAGACCGGTTTCTTCCGGCGTCTTGGCGGGAACCGCGTTGGCCTTTTCGATGTCGTCCATCGCGCCCTTATAGTCCTTGGCGGCAGCGGCCTTCTGGGCCGCCTGCAGCGGCAAGCCGACTTCAGGACGAACCGCAGCGCTGGCCGGAGCGCTCATCAGAGCGATGGCGGCGGTGCCGAACAGGAGAGCCGCAGCAGCGGCACGAAAATTGTTAAACGTCATGACAGAAACCTCATCTCTATTAACGCGGGAAACCCGAGCCAACTGACCCGGGTCCCCACAAAAAGTGCCCTTCACTTGGGCTCAATCATACCGTTCACTGGTTATACTGATCAATCCCTGTGAAACCGATATGGGTAACGCCGAGATGCTGGGCATCCGCGAGCACCATGGCGACGGCGTCATACTTGGCCAGCCGGTTGGGATCGATCTGGATTTCCGGCGTTTCCGGCTTGGTATTGGCGGCTTCCAGCAGCTTGGTGTCGAGGGTGGCACGATCCACCTTGTCGCCGTTCCAGGTGATGGAACCGTCAAAGTCAATGCCGAGAGCCACGACCGTCGGTTCCGTGGTAGGCGGCGGCGTATTGGGCCGCGGCATATCCAGCTTCACCGCATGGGTCTGAATCGGCAAGGTCAGGATCAGCAGGGTCAGAAGCACAAGCATGACGTCGATCAGCGGAGTGGTGTTGATGTCCACCAGCACTTCGCCGTCAGCTGAGGCTGCACTCATTGCCATGGGAAAGTTACCTTTTCAAAAATAAAGTACGAACCGATACCTGCAATCAACCCGGGACGTCGTTCGGCGGAGGCTGGGTCAGGAAGCCGACCTTCAGGATACCCACCTGCTGGCAGACCGCGATCACCTTGCCCACCGCTTCGAAACGCACATCCTTGTCGCCGCGGATGTGAACTTCCGGGAACAGCTTGCCGGAGGCATTCGCCTGAATTTCCGCCTGGATGAGGCGGTACTTCAGGTTGGGAATGTCGATCGGCGTGGTCGTGTCGTTCTGCCAGTACAGATTCTCGTCCTTGTCCACATGGATCATAATATTTTCCGGCTTCGTCACCGTGACAATATTACGATAGGGCGGAAGGGTGAGAGGAACCAGCTTCGCGGCCACCGGAATGGTGACCAGGAAGATGATCAGCAGCACCAGCATCACGTCGACCAACGGAGTCGTGTTGATGGTGGTGTTGAGAGATTCCTCTTCGGCCTGGGCCGCATTCATGACGTTGACTGCCATGCTCTTTACTCCGCCTGTGTTGACTATCTCGTCCGATTACTTCTTGGAGACGAGATAGGTCTGCAGGTCGCCCGCGAAGCTACGGAGCTTCTCGCCGATGACCTTGTTGCGGCGGACCAGGTAGTTATAGAGGAGCACCGCCGGAACCGCGACGAACAGACCAAGCGCGGTCATGATCAGAGCTTCACCGACCGGGCCGGCAACCTTATCGATCGAAGCCTGACCGGCGACGCCGATGGCGATAAGCGCCTGCAGAATGCCCCACACCGTGCCGAACAGACCGACAAACGGGGACACCGAACCAACCGAACCCAGGAAGGCCACGCCGCCCTGGAGCGTCGCATTGGCATCTTCCAGCTGATGGGAGATCTGCATGCCGATCCAGTCGCTCACGCCCACCAGAGAATTGGTGTTGTTGGAGGCCTTCAGGCCGCTTTCCGCAATGGCGCGGAACAGCGAGTTCTTCGGCATGGCATCGATGCCTTCATTGATGGTGGCAGCGGCCCAGAACTTCTTCTCGACCAGTTTCGCGTGGTTCAGCACGCGCTGCTGTTCAATGAACTTGGTGATGAAGATGTACCAGCAGCCAGCCGACATGATCGCGAGAATCACGATGATGGCGCGCGACACCATGGTGCCGGTTTCCCAAACGTGGGCGAGACCATAGGGGGTCGCCTGCTCGCCCTGGGCGAGGTCAGCGGCGGACTTGCCGGTAGCGGCGGGCGCAGCCGGGGCGGCAGCAGCCGGCGCCGAAGCGTCGGGAGCGGCCTGGGCATAAGCCTGGCCGAGGCTCAGGCTCATCATAAGGACGAAGGCGGCTGCGATCGTCGCGAGATACTTGAAGACCATTTTCATTACTCCGTTGGTAAAGTTGTAAGCGAGTTGGTTGACTGAGTTAGCTTGCGTTCTTCAGGTCCCAGACAACGTTGAGCTGGGTTTTGCCGGCCACAGGCTTGCCCTCGCGGGTCGCCGGCTGCCAGGTGTAGTGATCCTTCACAAAGGAAAGCGCAGATTCGTCAAGACGCGGCGAGCCGCTGGTCTTGGCAACGGTGCAAGCAGTCGGCTTGCCATCGACGCCGATGTCACAAGCAAGCTGGGTCGTGCCCTGCTCGCCCATACGCTGGGACAGCGCCGGATAGGGCGGAAGCGTGTGGGTACGCGCAATTTCCTTGGGCTCGGTCGGCGGCACAGCCGGCGGCGGCGGCGGCGCAACAACCTTCTCAACAACCGCCGGCGGCGGCGCGGCAATCACGATTTGCGGCGGCGGCGCTGCAATGGTCGGCGGCGGGCGCACAGCCGCGGGCGGCGGCGGCGGCACTTCTTTCACGGTGACTTTCTTGGCGATGACCGAGGCGCTGATATCCACCACTGCCTGACGCAGCTGGCTGGAAGACAGACCGGCAACCAGCGCCGCAATAACGGCGACATTGATTCCAATCGCCACCGCGCCACTCGTCATGCGGCTCTGCTTCGATCCTTTGACGGCGGAGGCTAAGTCGTGTTGCGGACGTTCCATGTGTTCTCGCTCAGTTTAGAGATGACAAATTCCGTTGGTGACCCTTTGACGAGCCGCAGGGAAACGACCAAAACCTCCCACCGGCGCTCTTGATTTAAGCGCTCGTTTACACCTTTTAATCAGGCGTAGCCGCGCTTTGCAAGGGGTCATCAACGGTTCGTACACCTCAACGTTTCAATGATCACAGCATAATACCAAACCGACGCGACAACACGCTTTGTGTTGTCGGGCAGCGGGCAAAATGTCGAGACCAGCCCTCCCAACCCCGGCGCCATTCTTGGCGCTTCTCATTGGGCGCCGTTTAAAGCAACCGCTGCCGCGCTTGGCAAGAGAAAACGGGGTTTGGCGGTGCGGCAGACAGGCTCTGCTTCTTCGCAGTGCACACGCGACAGCCGGAAAAAAGTGATTTTTTCGCAGACGCAGCATAAAATGGAGGCACGAAAAAGCCAATAAAACCGGGCCTGTCTTAAGCGCGGGCAAGATTCGTGCGCGAAATTCTCGCCTAGGCAAGTTCCCACAAATTCCTGCCGCTGATCGCAAGGCCGGCCCCGCTCAAGCAGTTCCGCAAGCCCCTTCGGCGCTGTAAACACAGGGGCAGGATCAACATGACAGCGCCTTTGCGGGGCAATCCCGCAGGGGCATTTTGGGAAAAACCTTATGCGATATCTGCACACCATGGTGCGCGTCGGCGATCTGGCCGCGGCGCTGGATTTTTATTGCGCCAAGCTGGGCCTGAAAGAAGTGCGCCGTCACGAAAATGAAAAAGGCCGCTTCACGCTGGTGTTCCTGGCCACGCCGGAAGACGCGCAGAAAATTTCCGGCGAGAGCGCGACCGCGATGAGCCCGATGGTGGAGCTGACCTGGAATTGGGACGAAAAGGATTATTCCGGCGGGCGCAATTTCGGCCACCTGGCCTATGCGGTGGACAATATCTATGCGGCCTGCGCCAAATTGCAGGCGGGCGGCGTCACCATCAACCGGCCGCCGCGTGACGGATATATGGCGTTCATCCGCTCGCCCGACGGCATCTCGATTGAATTGCTGCAGGCCGGCGGTGCGCTGCCGCCGCAAGAACCCTGGGCGTCAATGCCGAATACCGGCGCCTGGTAAACAAGGGCGCGAGAGATTTTGTGCTGATTAGATTCTGCCGAGCAACGTGAGCGCGCCCACCTGCGTGGTGGAAGCATTGTTGCCGCGTATCCAGTCGTAGCTGATGCCGAGATTCCAGGTATCGGTGCCACCGCCAAAGCTGAAGCCCGCCAGCAGGTTGCCGGTATCGGGATCGGGGCCGACAAAGGTGAAGGAAGAGCCCGGCGCATTCAGGCCCGTCAGCGTGCCGGAGCCGGCCGAGGCAAACGCCGCCTTCAGCTTCACCGGCATGTTGACCAGATCATAGCGATAGCCGAACCGCACTTCGGGCGACATGGTGGCGCCCCACATATCGAAACTCTTTTTGGTGTCCACGCCCAGGAAGGTGCGCAGCGAATTGGCGTAATAAGGCGCGACCTGCAGGTCGAAGCCGTCGCCGCCGCCCGATTCCGTATAGCCTTCTTCGCGCATGCTCATGCCGTCCAGGCTGATCTGCGGCATGAATTGCAAGCCGCCCGCATTCAGGAACAGGCCGGTGCTGCCGCCGATCGCGCCCAACAGGCCGGCGCGCTTGCCTTCAGCGACGCGGCCCTGATTGCCGATCACCAGCGTGCGCTTGCCGTCAAAGCTGCCGTAACCGATATCGATCTTGGTATCGAGGAACACATGCGCCGCGCGCCAGTCGGTATAGCCCGTCAGCATGTACCATTCGAGGTTGGTATCGCTCTGCCGCGGCAGGGTCTCAATCACGTCGCTGGAATAGAAAGTCAGCGCGCCGCCATACCAGCCGGCGCGCGCCGAGCCCGCATCCATGCCCAGCGAGAAGCCGAAGCCATGCGCCTTGGTGGTGGTCAGGTCGCCTTCGGCGTCGAAGCGGCCCTTGTCGCTGATCATGCCGGCATATTCATTGCCCCACAGCGTCATTTCACCGTCGGAATTGCCGTAGGAACGTAAGAGACGCTGGCGCGCCGCGACCGGGCCGGTGGCCTGGTCGGTGATCATGATTGCCACCTGGCGGGAGCCGCCGGAAACGTCGGGCGAGAATTGCGAGAAAATCTGCTGCGCCTTGAGCTGCGAGGCGGCGATGTTGATGCCGCTGGAGGCGCCATTGTTGTTGTTATAGACGGTCAGGCTGGACGCGATCGCGCTTCCCAGCATGGGATCGTTGGCCAGCGCCGCCGCGGTGTTGGGAAACATCTGCAGCGCCGCGCCCGAAAGATTGAGGCCCGCCGTGCCGTCGGCATTGGTCTTGCCGACCGAGCGCGGCAGCAGGGTCATGGTCAGGATCTGGTTGGAGCCGGAGGTGGAAAGCGCCAGCGGCGTGGGCACCGATGAGCTTTCGCCCGGCGATTCAAACAGGAACGGAATATTCTGCGCCAGGGTGGTGTTCTGCAGCGTCAGGCCCGCATCCGTCAGGGTCGGCGCGCTGATCAGCACGACGGTCTGGGCGGTGGGCTTGGCAGGGTTGGCCGAGGAAATAAAGCTGCCGAATTGCAGGCCGATGCCGGCGGTGGCGGAAATCGTCGCCGCGCCCGTGGCCGTTATCACCGGTGTGGGCGTGGAACTGGCCTGGGTGATGGTCAGCCCCAGCGTGCCGCCATTGACCGTGAAATTGCGGACATTGGCCGTGCCGGTTTGCTGGGTGTTGGCGACAAAGAGCTGGGCGTTGTTGTCCACCTCGACATCCAAACCGCCGGCGGCGGACAGGATCACGCTGTTCACATAGCCATAGCCGCCGACATGCAGCAGGTTGCCGGTGCCGGCGCCGAAACTGAGAATATCGGGATTGGTGGTGGGGGCGAAACCGGCATTGGCCGTCACGATATTTTCGGAAATCGAGGCATAGGCGAAAGGATTGTTGGTCACGGCCGAGCCCTGCACCGCGGCGACCGCGGTATTGGCGTTGCCGGAAATATCGCCCGCGCCGGTGTTGCCGACATTCAGCACATTGTTGTTGCCGGCGGAGTTGAAATAGATATCGCCCTGGATCACGCCGCTATTGTTGATGGTGGTGGCGCCGGTGGTGCCGGCCAGAAGATCGATGGCGCGGGCCGTGGTGGACACCACCGCATTGGGCGCGGGCGTCTGGGTCGTGGTCAGCGCATTGATGCTGCCGGCATTGTTGATGGTCTTCAGGGTGCCAGACGCATCGATGATCGCGATGGAATCCTGAACGAAAGGAGTCTTGCTGGAGGCAAAATCGGCGGTGGGCGCAAGCGTGCTGGTGGAAACCTGGGCGACGATCGAGCCATGCAGCAGCACGTCGATTTCCGGCACGCTGGCATTGTCGAGGATACCGACCGCCGTGGCGGTGCCGCCGCCCGGGCCGCTGACCGTGCCCAGGATGGTGCCGCTGGTGGTGGTGGCCGAAGAGGTTTCTTCGCCCGACACCACGATGCGCGGAATGGTCGTGTAGCTGCCGATGGTGAGGGTGTCGGTCGAAACCGCGGAATCGGTGTTCACCGAACTGGACGCGCTGGAGGTGATCGCGCCGGTGTCGAGCAAGCCGCCTGCGATCACGGTGTTGTCGGCGGGCGACGCGCCGTTGATGATCATCGCGGTGGAACTGGTGTCGGGGCTTTCCGGCGTGGTGCGGATATTGCCGCGATTGATCATGCCATAGCCCGGATTGGTGGCGGTGGGATTGGCCACGCCGTCAACCGGATCGATGGTGGAAGAGATAACGCCGAAATCCACCGGACCGCGAATAGTGGCATTGAGCGTGGTGATGCTTTGCGACGGATCGATCAGCAGCGCGGGAAAGGCGACGCCGCCCACCGTGGCGCCGTTGCCGATGATGGAAGCAGTGACGGTGCTGGCATTGGCGGTGGCCCGGCCGTTGTTGAGAAAACCGCCCGCGATGGAATTGGCGATGACAACCGCCGAGCCGCTTTCGGGATTGACCACTTTGGTGCTGGGCAGGACGGTGCCAACCACCGCGATGGTGCCGCCGTTTATGAGGGCGCCGGTGTTGCCCAGAACCGTTCCGCCGCTGACCGCGGTGGAAGCGGCCGCGCAGGTATAGCTAAGGCTGGCATTGTCCTGGCAGGCCGAAATCGGACCCAGGATGGCCAGACCGCGCGTCTGAAGGCCGATATTCTGGGCCTGGGTGGTGTTGTCCAGAATCAGGTTGCCCTGAATATTGCCGTCAAACTCGATCAGCGTGGCGCCGGCCGCGGTGGAATTCTTGCTGTTCTGCATGGCGATGGCGCCGCCAAGGGTGATGTTGCCATCAACGGTGGTGCCTTGCGCCATGAAGATGCCATAGCTGCTGTCGCCCTGGATCTGGATGGATGAAGCTTCCACCTGCGACGTCGTGGTGGTGGTGCCCACCGTGCTGCTGGAAGTGATTTCGCTGAGCGTTATGGGGCCGAAGAATGTGTTGCCGCCGCTGATCACCAGGCCGCCCTTGACCGTGCCGTCACCCAGAAGGTCGATCGAGCCGATATTCAGCAGTCCGCTTGGGCTCACAATATTGCCGGCCGAAGTGTCGATCAGGATGCCGGTGGCGTTGGAGGTGTTGGTGTTGTCGATAAAGCCGGAATTGTTGAGGAAGCTGTTGGAATTGATCGTCACCGCCGGGGTAGAGACTTTCACATCAATGCCGCCACCTTCTTCGATGGTGATATTGCCCGCGGTGGTGGTGGCAATCGCGGACTTGTTGGTGGTGGTGGGCCCGATATCGGTATCGGCGCGCGCGGCGTTATAGACCGCGGCGCCCGCCAAAAGCGCGGCCATGGCGGCGGAAAGCATCAAACGCTGCTTGTTCAAAGTCCGATCCCTTTTGTCGCCGGCCAAGGGGCAAAGCGGTCATGCCCGCCTCTTCAGCCCCCGTTTTGGCTACCGCCCTTGGCCCTTCCATGGGCATTCCAGGCGTTCCGCTTAAGTCCCGACCCTTCAAGGGTCTGCCGGCCACCTGCCGGGGAGCCCCTTTGTACCCACTAGCTGTCCCGGTTCAACAGCAAATTTTCACGCTTTAATCAGGTGTTAGCCCCCCATGGCCCAAGATAAGGGGTGAAAAAACCTTAAGGCAGCGTCTTTTGCCATGACCCAGGCCCGATATACGGCATTTGCCCGGCTGACCCAGAAGGATGTCAGCCAGGCCGCGGCCCGGCATGAGATGCTCTATTCCGGGCGGGTCGGCGGGGCGCGCGCCTCTTTCGCCTTTTGCGATCTTTCCGGCCTGGACCTTTCGGGCCGCAACCTGGCCGATGCCGATTTCACCGGCGCGGCCATGGAAGAAGCCAATATGGCCGGCACGCGGCTGGATTCGGCCAGCTTTTTCGGCAGCGACCTGCGGCGCTGCAATCTGAAGGGCGCGAGCCTGCGGCGTGCGGATCTGCGCGGCGCCTCATTACGCGGCGCCAACCTGATCGGCGCGGACATGTATGAAGCCGATCTGCGCGAAGGCACTATCGCGGAAAAAGAGCGCTCCGGTAACCTGCGCCTGTTGCAGCATGATATCGGCCCTTCCGAACTTCCCGCCGCGATGCTCAATTCCGCCAATCTGGAACGCGCCAAGATGACCGGCGTGATGGCGGTGCAGGCCGACTTCACCGACGCCATCATGAAAGGCTGCCGCCTTACCCGCGCCAATCTGCGCCAGGCCAAGCTGACCGGCGCGGATCTGGAAAATGCCGATTTGTCGGGCTGCAACCTGACCGGCGCCGATTTGAACGGCGCCATCCTGGTCGGCGCGCGGCTGGACCTGGCCACCACCCATGGCGCCGATCTGACCAAGGCGCTGATGGAGCATGGCGAGCCCAATCCCCAGGAAACCAAGCGCATTGAAGACATGCTGAATTCCCACACGCTGTGGGCCGAAAGCGATGGCCGTGAAGGCGCGCCCGCCGATCTGTCGGGGCTGGATTTGCGGCGCGTCGGCCGCCTGACCCATCGCAGGCTGACCGCGCTGATCGCGCCAGGGGCCATTCTTTATGGCGTCAATTTCGAAGGCGCTTCGCTTCAGGGCAGCAATCTTGCGGGTGTGGATTTGCGGTCCGCCAAACTGGCCGGTGCGGATCTGCGCGGCGTCAATTTTTCCGGCGCCAAGCTCAATCACGCCGATATGCGCGACACCAAACTTGGCCCGCTGATGATTTCCGAAGCGCGCCTTCTGCCGGCGCGGCTGGACAATACCGAAGCCCGTTACACCGATTTTCGCGGCGCGGATATGCGCCGGGCGCGCATGACGGGCAGTGATTTTGCCTATGCCAATCTCAGCGATACGGATCTGCGCGATGTGGATATGGCCGGGGTGGATCTGACCGGCGCCAAGATGCCGATGCAATTCGCCGACGCTGCGTCCCTGCCCGCTTAAACAGCGTCTGATTTTTCGGCCTGCGGCAGGACGGCGGTCTTGCTGCGAATGAACTGGCCCAGCCGCGCCAGCGAAACCTTGGCTTCATTGGCTTTTGCGTCCATCTGAAACAGATGGCCCATGCCGTCATAGATTTCCACACTGACCGGCGTTGCCGCATCGGCGGCGCGGTCGCCCAGCTTGGAAGCGTCATCGCGCAGGATTTCCGCCGAGCCGGCATGCACCATGATGGGCGGAAATTCCTTGAGATTGGCGAAAGCCGGCGAAGCATAGGCATCGGCGGGATTGGCCTTGCGCAGATAATGCCGGGCGCAGCGGAACAGAATTTCCCATTGCATCGCCGGATCGCTTTTCTGATTCTGCAGCAGCGACCAGCCTGAAAGCGTCAGGTCCGCCCAGGGTGACATGGCGACAATGGCCGCCGGCATGGCAAGACCGGCATTGCGGACGGCCAGCGCCACCGCGAACGCCAGGCCCCCGCCCGAGCCATCACCGGCCAGCACCACTTGTGATGGCTGGATGCCCGAAGCGATCAGACCGCGCCAGGCATCAATGCCATCGCGCACCGCGGCGGGATAAATGCTTTCCGGCGCCAGGCGATAGCGCACCGAAAAAATCGAGGCCTCGCCCGCTTCCGCAAGTTTGGCCGCAAGAGGACGGTGGCTTTCCGGCGAGCCGGCGAGAAAGCCGCCGCCATGAAAATAAAGAATGGTGCGCCCTGGCGCCGCCGCCGCAGGGCGAATCCATTCGCCGGAAATGGGCCCAAGCTGGCCGGGCGTGAACTCCACGCCTGCCGGGGCCTGGCCGAAACGGGCGAACAAAGCGGTGAAGTGGGCACGCAGCTGGTCAATGTCGCTGACTGCGCCATTGCCGGAATTGCGGGACCACATCGCCATGCTGAAAGCCGAACAAGCCGCGCGTCAGAGTAACAAAAACGTGCAAAAGCAAAAGGCGGGGCGCCCGGTAAGGCGCCCCGCCCCAAACTTTTGCACGGCCTGAAATTTAGGCCGCCTTGGAACCTTCGATGGTTTTGAGGCCCGTATTGGCCTCGCTGGCGGCATTGATGGTGATTTTCCGGGGCTTTTTTTCTTCCGGAACAATGCGCTCCAGCTCAACATGGAGCAGACCATTTTCGAGCCGCGCGCCCTTTACCTCGACATGCTCGGCAAGCTGGAACTGGCGCTCGAAAGCGCGGCCGGCAATGCCCTGATGCAGATAGGAAGCGGGGCTGGCATCGGTCTGGCGCTTGCCGGCAACGGTCAGAACGCCGTCGCGCACTTCGATGGCAAGATCCTTTTCGGCAAAGCCCGCCACGGCAAGCGTGACGCGGTAATGATTTTCGTCATTGCGTTCGATGTTGTAGGGCGGATAGCCCGGGGCGCCTTCCGTCTGATCCAGAAGATCAAGCAGGCGATCAAAGCCGACGGTGGTGCGGAAAAACGGCGAATAATCCAGACGCATGATAACAACCTCCAAAAAGCGTTGCGTTACGTTCCGGTGCGGGTCGCCCCCGGAACAATTTCCGAGATAGGAATGAAAAAAAGCCCTTCAAGGCCCTTGAAATTGGCGGATATGACCTATGGTCCGGGGCGCGATCAGTCTTAAGTTAGCCCCATGATTCCGGCGCGCGACTGCATGGATCCCATCACGCTGTCCGCGACCGGCGCGACCTTGCGGGCCGCTGTTTTTGCCGCCGGCAGCGGCCAGCGCGGCCTTTGTGTGCTGCTGAACGGCCAGACCGAATTCATCGAAAAATATTTCGAGGTGATCGATGAATTGCGCGGGCGCGGGCTCACCGTGGTGGCGCTGGATTGGCGCGGCCAGGGCGGCTCCAGCCGCGCGGTGCCGGACGCGCCGCTCAAAGGATATGTAAAAGACTTTTGCGAATATGAAGCGGATCTGGACACGCTGATGGAGCAAGTGGTCGAACCTCTTGCCGGCGGCAAGCGGCCCATCGCCCTGGCCCATTCCATGGGCGGGCATATCCTGCTGCGCTATCTTCATCGCAGACCGCAGTTTTTTTTGGCTGCGGCCTTTTGCGCGCCGATGGTGATGTTTTCCACCCGCGGCCAGCCGCGCTGGCTGGTGCGTCTGGTGTCCAATGTGATGACGCGCATCGGCTGCGCCAAGGATTTCGTCTGGGGCGTTGCGGGACGCGATCCCCTGACCACAAGCTTTGAAAGGCAGATTGTCACCAGCGACCGAGCCCGCTTCCAGCGCACCCAGAATGTTCTGGCGCAAAATCCGCAATTGCGGCTGGCGGGGCCGACCTGGGGCTGGGTGGCGGCGGCGCTGCGCTCCATCGCCGGATTGGACAGCCACGCCGAAGCGATCACCACGCCGGCGCTCATCTGCGGCGCGGGGCATGACCGGGTCTGCCTTACCGAAGAAGCGCGG
Organism: uncultured Alphaproteobacteria bacterium; assembly: GCA_903922545.1. The sequence continues at coordinate 12,673 of CAIXUE010000018.1, forward strand.
GCTTTCGCGCGCCGCATGCCCCGCTGCACCTATGTTGAGATCGAAGGCGCGGAGCATGAAATCCTGATGGAGCGCGATATCTTTCGCCAGCAACTGTGGACCGCGTTCGACGCGTTCCTCGCACAGCATCTGTGAAAACGCCCCGGCGTTGCTGCCGGGGCGTTTTCTGCTTTCAAGCCGATACCAGCAAATTTTTACTGGGCATTGGGATCCTGCGCCTGGGCAGCGGGCAACTGGGCCTGCTGCGCCGGGGCGGCGTCGGCAGAAGCCGGCTGGTCCAAAGGAGCCTGCAGCTGCGGCGCCAAGGTGCGCGGAGCAGCATTGTCGGCCACAGCGGCGGTGGGCTGGCTGGTCTGACCCGACACATCAGGCGCGGTCAGCGGCTGCTGCATCGCGGTCTGGCTGGCGGGAGCGGACTGTTCCGGAGCCGGCGCCGAATCCGGCGTCAGGGTCATCGGAGCGTTGATCGCCGGATCGGCCGCAGCAGACTGCTGCGGAGCGGCCGGCGCAATCGCCGCCGTATCATTTGCCGGCGCCACAGCATTGCTGTCGCTATCCGCCGACTTGATCACGCGATGGCTGGGCGCGGCCGGCGTCGAGGCCGGTGTGGTCGCGGCGCTGTTGTCCGGCGCGGAGACAGGCGGCGGGGCCGAAGCGGTCTGAACCGGCGCCGCGCTGGTTTGCGGCTTGTTCAACGCCACCTGCTGAGAGGGCTCGGTCGTACGCGACGACATATCATAGGCATAAATGCCGCCACCGATGATCAGCAGGCCCACGACAGCGCCGCCGACAATCTTGGCGATGTTGTTGGTTTCATCTTCGTCCGACTCCACACGGAAGGGCCGCAGGCCCGGTGCGGTTTCTTCGCGTGCCTGTTCTCGGTCGAGCAGAACCGGCTGCGACAGGTCATAAGAATCGGGACGCACGCCGGCGATATTGGCGGCGCTGGTGTTGGGATCTTTGCCAAAATCACGCATCATGAGATTTCCTCCTACAGAGTTTTGCATCTGGGAAGGCAACGCGGTGCGTGGGCCTTGGGTTTCGTGCTCGCTAAACAAGGGCGAAAATGCGGCGAAGCTTGTGGCACGCAGCCGGTTTTGCGGCGTGCGTGTCTTTTTTCCGCCATGTTTCCAGACGCTACGCGGCTTAACCCGCGAGAAGCTTCATCGCTTGCGCATGCACGCGCGCATCGCCCGCCGCCAAAATGGTTTTGCCCGAAGCACACGAGCCGCCATCCCAACTGGTCATCAATCCGCCCGCGCCTTGCACCAGCGGAATAAGCGCCGCCGCGTCCCAGGCGTGAAAGCCTGCTTCAATAATCAGATCAACAAAGCCCAGCGCCAGCGCGGCAAAGAGATAGCAATCCCCGCCATAGCGCGTCATGCGAGTTTTTTCCTGTACGCGCGAGAAGGCGCCCAGCTGTGCCGGCGAAAAATAACTGGAAGGATCGGTGGCGCAGAGTATCGCATCCGACAGCGACGGGCAGGCGCGGGTTTTAAGCGCGCGGGATTTTCCATCCTGAATCAGCCGGGCTTCACCATTCACGCCCACAAAGCGTTCGCCCAGCACGGGCTGGTCAAGGATGCCCAAAACCGGCGCGCCGTTTTTCTCCAGCGCGATCAGCGAGCCCCATTCATGCCGCCCGGTGATAAAGGCGCGCGTGCCATCCACCGGATCCAGCACCCAGCGATAAGGGCTGGTGCCTTTGGTTTCGCCATATTCCTCGCCCAGGATGGCATCGTCGGGGCGTTCGCTGCCGATCAGCTCGCGCAGGGCGCGTTCGGCGCCCTTATCGGCTTCGGTGACGGGATCAAAAGCGTGTTCGCCCTGTTTGTGCGCCACGGCGATGGGCTGGCGGAAAAACGGCCGGATCACCGCCCCGCTGGCATCGGCGAGGCGATGGGCGAAGGCGATCAGATCGGCGTCAACCGCGCTCATCAGGCATCTGCTTTGGCACGCTTGCGCAGATGCGGTTTCAGCATGCGCTTGCGGATGCGGATGTTCAGCGGCGTCACTTCGACCAGCTCGTCGTCCTGGATATAGGCCATCGCCTGTTCCAGGGTCATCGGCACGATGGGCGTCAGCTTGACGGCTTCGTCCTTCGACGTGGTGCGAATGTTGGTGAGCTGCTTGGAGCGCAGCGGGTTCACATCCAGGTCATTGTCCTTGGCGTTCTGGCCGATGACCATGCCTTCATAGACCTTGGCGCCGGTGCTGATGAAAAGCTTGCCGCGCTCTTCCAGATACCAGAGGCCATAGGTGACGGCTTCGCCCTGCTCGGTCGAAATCAGCACGCCGTTGATGCGCCCGCCCACGCTGCCCTTGTGCGGGGCATATTCCAGGAACATGCGGTTCATCACGCCGGTGCCGCGGGTGTCCGTCAGGA
>CAIXUE010000019.1 GCA_903922545.1 uncultured Alphaproteobacteria bacterium
CGCCGCCGGCTCCGGCGCCGTTAGTCCCTCGTGCCGGATAGAAGGAGCGCGCTGGCAGACAGCGTGATCGCATCCCGCAACGCAGCATAGAGAGTTGGAAAAGTACAAAAAAAAGAGGCCCTGAAGCGCGATGCGCTCCAGGGCCAGTCTAATTCGCGCTCAAGGGGAAAGAGCGCGGAAAGTCGTGTTCGGGGGGAAGAAACACGACAATGAGATAAGTAGGTATCGGCCTTTTTGGTTTCAAGGGGCGGTAAAGTGGCGGGAAAACCGCCTTTTCCGGCGGCTTGAAATGGGCGCGGTTCCCGTTCGCGCGTTACAGGAACGCGAACCATAACTTTCCCCAATTTTTCCCCGTCATGACCCTCATTCGTCCGCGCACATTTTTCCTTCTTCTGGGCGCAAGCCTGCTTTTGCTGCTGGCGCATTTCGGCCCGGCCTGGGCGGCAGCGGCGCAAGGCGCGGCACATGGCGCCGCCGCCGGTAATGGCTCCAGCGGCAACGGCAAATCCGAAGAAATTCTGGTGGCGGAAATTCTCTTGCTGCTGGTGGTGGGTCGGCTGCTGGGGGAGGGGATGCAGCGGCTGCGCCAGCCGGCCCTGATCGGCCCTCTGCTGGCGGGCATCATTCTGGGCCCGTCACTGTTCGGCTGGGTCTGGCCCGAAGCGCAGAAATTTCTTTTTCCGTCCGATCCTGCCCAGAAAGGCATGATCGACGGCCTGTCCCAGATCGGCATTCTGATGCTGCTGCTGCTGACGGGTATGGAGACCGACCTGAAGCTGGTGCGCAAAGCCGGTTTCGCCGCCGCCGCCATCGCCATCTGCGGCATCTCGTTTCCTTTTGCCTGCGGCTTTGCGCTGGGTGAGTTTGGGCCCGGCGCCCTGTTTGGCGCGGGCGACCGGCTGGTGCCATCGCTGTTTTTGGGCACCGCGCTTTCCATTTCCTCCATCAAGATCGTGGCGATGGTGGTGCGGGAAATGAATTTCATGCGCCGCAATCTGGGCCAGATCATCGTCGCCACCGCCATCATGGAAGACACAGCCGGTTGGGTGATCATTGCCATCACGTTCGGCATTGCGGGGGCGGGTGGCGGCGGGCACAGCGGCGTCAACTGGCTGGAACTGGGCAAGACCGTCGCCGGCGTAATGCTGTTCCTGATCTTCTGTTTCACCGCCGGGCGCTGGCTGGTGTTTTCCATCATCCGCCGCGTCAATGACGCCTTCCGCAGCGATTTTCCCGTCATCACCGCCATTTTGGTGATCATGCTGGGCTTTGCCGAGATTACCCAGCTTCTGGGCATCCGCGATGTGCTGGGCGCCTTCATGGCGGGCGTGCTGATTGGGGAACCGCCCATCCTCACCGGGCATATCCAGGGTCAGTTGCGCGGCATGATCACCGCTTTCTTCATGCCGATCTTTTTCGGCATGTCGGGCCTGGCCGCCGATCTCACCATTCTGAAATCGGTTCCGCTGGCGCTGCTCACCGTTCTGCTGGTGGCCATCGCCTCGCTGGGAAAATTCTCCGGCGCTTTTGCCGGCGCCCTGATCGGCCGGCTGTCCTGGCGCGAAGGGGTGGCGCTGGGCTGCGCCATGAATGCGCGCGGCTCGACCGAGGTGATTGTCGCCTCCATCGGTCTTTCGATGGGGGTGCTGACCCAAAATCTCTACACCATGATCGTCACCATGGCGGTGATCACCACAATGGCGATGCCGCCCATGCTGCGCGCCGCGCTGCCCGGCCTGCCACTTGGCAAGGAAGAAGAAACCCGCATCAAGCGCGAAACCATGGATGAAAAGGGCTTTCTGCCGCGCCTCGAGCGCCTGCTGCTGGCGGTGGATGAAAGCACCGGCGGGCGCATGGCGGCGCGGATTGCGGGGCTTCTGGCGGGCGCGCAGGGCATGCCGGTCACCATCCTGAAACTGGATCCGGCTCTGGTGGAAAAAGAAGGCGCCAAAAACAACGCCAAACCCGAGCCCGCCGACGCCGGAGAAAAAGCGGCGAAAGAAGGCGAGAAAGCCGCCGCTGCGCAGCATACCGAACGCAAGGAAGAAAAGGACGCCGCCCACAAGGAGATCAGCGGCGCCCAGTCGCAAGAACAAAGCGCCCAGGAATTGCGCGCCGATCCGGTTGCCAAAGAAGTCAAAGCCGGCGCCCAAAAAAGCGCTTCCATCGTCAAGGCCGATGAAGCCGAACCCAATCCGGAAAAAGTGCATCTGACGGCGCGGGTGCCGCTGGATGCACCGGCCGAAGTGGTAAAAGACGAATCCCGCAAAGGCTATGACCTGATGTTCATCGGCCTGAACGACAGCGTGGAAAAAGACGGCGGCTTCGCGCCGGGCGTCACCCATCTGGCGGCAGGTTTTGATGGGCCGCTTATCGTGTTGGCCAACAGCGGGCAAGACGCCGTCCATCTCAGCGCCAAAAGCACGCTGCTGGTGCCGGTGAACGGCTCGCCCCAGGCGCGCCGCGCCGCGGAAATCGCCTTCGCCCTGGCGCGCGGCACCGGCGCGCGCGTGCATGCGCTGTTCGTCTCCCAGGCGGATGGCCGCTCCCGCCGCCGGGTGCATGAAGAAGCCGTGCTGAAAGACATGGCCGAACTGGGCGAGCGCTATGACGCGCGGGTTTCCACCCAAATTTCCAAGCGCGCCACCGCGTCCGAGGCCATCCTCAAGGAAGCGGCCCGCGGCTATGCCATGGTGGTGATGGGTGTCAGCGCCAGGCCGGGGGAAGAGCTTTTCTTCGGCAACACCGCAGGCGCCGTGCTAAAAAACTGGCGCAATCCGACCCTTTTGGTGGCCACCTGAAGTTCCCCCAAAACTGAAGTTCCATAAGGGAACCCGACCTTGGGGCCCTTGGTTAGATAGCGGCAATCCATCGAGGTTTAGTGCGTGGCAGCCGCCGCCGTTCCCGTGACCAAAAATCCGGACCTGCTGGAGACCCTGCAATTGCTGCTGGTCAATGGCGGGCTGCGCTTTGTCGCCGCCATCGTCATCCTGGTGGTGGGCTGGATCCTGGCGTCATACGCCAAGCGCTGGCTGGAAATGCTGCTGATGCATATTCCCATGGACCTGACGCTCAAGCCGCTTCTGGCCCAGCTGGCGCGCTACGCCATCCTGATCATCACGCTCATTCTGGTGCTGGATCAGTTCGGGGTTCAGACCACCAGCCTGATCGCGGTGATGGGCGCGGCGGGCCTGGCCATCGGTCTTGCGATTCAAGGCACGCTGTCCAATGTCGCGTCCGGCGTGATGCTTCTGGTCCTGCGGCCCTTCCGCGTCGGCCAGTATATCAGCGCCGGCGGTCAGTCCGGCACGGTGCGCGAGATCGGTCTTTTCACCACCGTCATGGTGACGCGCGATCAGGTCTATGTCTCCATTCCCAACAGCGCGATCTTCGGCGGCACCATCATCAACTACACGCGTGAGCGCCTGCGGCGCGTCAATTTCACCGTGCCGGTCGATCGCGCCAACGATCTGGACGCGGTGGAAAAAATTATCACGCAGACGCTGGCCGCCAACAAATTGGTGCTGAAGGAGCCGGCGCCCAGCGCCGCCCCCAGCGAGCTTCAGGAATATACCGTGGTGATAGGCGCCTACGCCTTTGTCCGCAGCCCCGACTACTGGCAGGCGCAATATGCCCTGATGAAAGACGTGAATATGGCGCTGGCCAGGGCCGGTATTTTGATTCCGGTATCGCGCCAGGCCGCGGCCGTCCGCAACGAGCCGATATCCGATATCACCCGCCCGCTGGAAGAAGAACCGCCCGTGCAAACGCCCGCGCCGCCTAGTACTGCCAATCCTTCGAACCCTTGACCAGGAATTCGCGGAACGCCGCCACGCGCTTGGACTGGCGCAAGGCATCGGCATAAACCAGATGCACATCGAAGCTGTAGGCGGGAATATCGGGCAATACCCGCACCAGATCGGGCCTGCCGGCCGCGACATAGTCGGGCAGCACGCCCACGCCCACGCCACCTTCCACCGCCAGCAAAATGCCGGTCAGATTGTTGATGCGGGTGATGCGGCCTTCACCGCCGGCACGCAAATTCTTGCGGTAATGCTCCAGCAGCCAGTTCACTTCCTTGATTTCGGGGCCAGCGGATTCGCCATAGACCACGATGGGAAATTTCGAAATATCGTCCAGCGATTTGGGCAGGCCCTTTTCCTTGGCGAAAGCCGCCGAAGCGTACATGTGATAATGCACGGTGAAGAGTTTTCTCTGAATAAGGTCGGCCTGCACCAGA
>CAIXUE010000020.1 GCA_903922545.1 uncultured Alphaproteobacteria bacterium
ATCTTCGACCGGAAAAAGCCCCTCGCCGAGGCTTTCCGCGCGGACAGGAGCCCATACCGCAACGCCCTCATCCAAGAGCGGCATGAAAATAGTTTCTTCCCGCATTGGGCAAGAATAGCAGAGCCAAGCTAGCCTGCCAGCTTGGCCATCAGCGCGTCGGACAGCTCATAGTTTCCATAGACGTTCTGGATGTCGTCATGGTCGTCCAGCACTTCCACCAGCTTCATCAGCGTATCGCCGGCTTCGTCGGGCACGCGCACCAGGGTCTGGGGCCGCCAGACAATAGCAGCGGATTGGGGCGCGCCCAGCTTGGCTTCCAGCGCATCGCGCACGGCAGCAAAGCCTTCCAGGCTGGTGAGGAATTCATGGCCCTCCGGCGTCGAGACGCATTCATCGGCGCCGGCTTCCAGGGCGGCTTCCAGCATGGCGTCTTCGCTGCCCTTGTTGGCCGGATACGTGATGACGCCGGCATGGTCGAACAGGAAGCTGACCGAGCCGGTCTCGGCCATGGCCCCGCCATATTTTGAAAAGGCGGCGCGGATATCGGCGCTGGTGCGGTTGCGGTTGTCGGTCATCGCCTCGACGATCAGGGCGACGCCGCCAGGGCCGCGGCCTTCATAACGGATCTCGTCATAATTCTCGGCGTCGCCGCCGGTGGCCTTGCTGATGGCGCGCTGGATGCTGTCCTTGGGCATCGATTCCGTTTTGGCGGCGATGATGGCGGTGCGCAGGCGGGCATTGTGATCGGGGTCGGGCAGGCCGGCTTTGGCCGCCACGGTGATTTCGCGGGAAAGCTTGGCGAAGAGCTTGGAACGCTCTTTGTCCTGCTTGCCCTTGCGGAACATGATGTTCTTGAACTGACTATGACCGGCCATATTTTATGGTCGCACGGCCCGCGGAAAACCGGTTCGGGCGCGGTGCGCCCTCCCACTTTTCCTGGCCGATGCTCCTCCTGAAATTTCGGGCGTGCAGATAGCCGTGGGATCCTTCAGCTTTCAAGCTGGCTGCCGGATTTTGCCTTTTCTCTTTTCATACATCGAGATTCAAGGTATTATACCTTGAACTGAGAGGTATTAATGGAAAAAGGCGGAAAATCTGGCTTTATTTCGGGAATTCCGGAGCTTTTGATTTTGAAGCTGCTCCAGGACCGGGAGATGTATGGCTATGAAATCGTCCAAGCGGTGGCCCGGGCAACGGGCGAAGCCATCACGCCGGGCGAAGGAGTGATCTATCCCATCCTGCATGCCCTGGAAAAAGACGGCGCCCTGAAGGCGCAAGGCCGCCCCGTGGGGGGCCGCACCCGCATCTATTACACCCTGACCTCCAAGGGGGTGCGCCGGCTGTTCGACCTGACGGACGAATGGAGCCGGGTGACAAGGGCGGTCAGCTTGGTGATGCGGGGGGCGCCCCATGCGGTTTGAGCCCTTGCAGGAAACATTGCTGAAGGCCGGGATCGCGCCCCGCCATGTGCGCCGTTACCTGCGCGAACTTGGCGATCACTTGGCCGACCTGACCGGGGCCCAGCTTGAGGCGGGCCATGACGCGCACGAGGCCGGGTTGCGGGCCCGGGCCCTGTTGGGGGGCGATGAGGAACTGGCCGCCGCCATGCTGGCCCAGCCGAGTTTGAAATCCTGGGCGGCACGCTGGCCCTGGTTGTTCTTCGCCGTGCTGCCGCCCCTATCCAGCCTGGCGAGCTTTTTCCTGCTGGCGTTGCCCCTGGTCCTGTTCGCCGACGCCCACCGGGCGCTGACGCACACACTTGTTGCGCCGATCTGGCTTCAGAGCCTGACGGGCGCCATGACGCTGTTCGCCAACCTTGCCTTAAGCCCCACGCTGGCGGCATTCATCGTCTGGACGGCGGCACGCCAGCGGCTGAATTGGAAATGGCCGCTACTGGCCATCACGATCATTGCGCTGGCCGGCTTTCACATGGTCGCGCATTTTCCCACCGCGCCGCAGAAGGGCGGCCAGATCGCCATCACCGCGCTGCAGATTTTCCGCCTCACCGGCCATTACCCCGAACCGGCCTGGGCGATCTTGGCGCAGTTTTTTCTCACCCTGGCGCCGGCCCTGTGGCTGTTGAAACAGCGGTTTGCCGATGCGGTGGAACCCCGCTAGGGTTCCATTACGCGGGGATTTTGGCCTGAAACGGGAGCGCATTTGCGTCCGGCCCAAACCCCTGCCGGCTCCAGCCGCCTGGCCGGAGCCGCCGGCGCGCTGCTGCTGCAGGGCGGCTTTCTTCTGCTTTTCCTGGCGTCCATGCCGGCGCTGCATCCGCCCGTGCCGTTGCAGCGCGAGCTGAGCCTGATCCTGTCCCGCCGCTTTGCGCCGCTGCCCAGCCTGCTGCAAACCGCGCCTGGGCCATCACGTGTTGCGCCACCACCAAACTTATCGCCGCCAAGCCCATTGATCACAGCGCCGCTTTTGCCAGAGCCGGGCGTGCCGGATTTTTCCACCCGGCTTCAGGCGTTGGGCCAGGCGCTGAATGATTGCACGCCGGAGAAATGGGGCAGCCTGACGGCTGAGCAACGCGCCCATTGTCCGCGCCCCGGCGCGGGACTGGCATTGGATCCGCAGTTCAATTTGTCGCCGCCAAGCCATGCCAAAGACGAAGCCACCTGGCGGGAAGAATTTGATGAGAAGCACTGGATGCCGGGACTGTGCGGTCCGGATTCCGGCGGCACTGTGGTGCATTGCCAGATGCAGCAATCCATCGCCGAATATGAGCGGTCGGAAGATGCCTGGTATCAGATCAACCGGGCCAAGGCCGCGGCGGCGAAACCGCCCAAGCCGCCTGTGCCCCCAAAATAGCAATACCCTTCGCGCCTCAGCGCCGGAAGATTCCGGGCAGGCCCGTTAAAGGCTGGTCGCGCGGGATCAGGAACATGCCGTTCCGGTCTTCATGTTCGAGATAATAATTTCGCACCACCGCATCCCACAAAAGCGAAGGCGGAAACAGCCGCGAGCCGGGTTGAAGCTGGATCATGCGGAAGGCGTGCGCGTCCAGCAGCTTGGTGAAATCGCTGGCGGGGCGGGCGCCGCGCGCGATCTGCTGGGTCATGCCGAACACATCGACCTGGCGCGCCTGGCTGCCCCAATAACAAAGCGCCAGCGTTTCGCACATCACCGGCGCTTTCTGGCGGCCGATGAGATTCATGTCATAGCGGGTGGCATAACGGCTGCCCATCAAATCGGGCAGCGAGGGACGCGAAGCGAAAAGCCCAACGAAAGACAGGCCCAGCATCAGCGTTTGCAATCCGGCAACAAAAGCAACGCCGGGAATGGTCCAGCGCCCGGCCCCTGCCCGCTGCACGAACAGCGCCGCGCCGAACGCCACCGCCATACTGACATCCATCATCTGGCTGGCGCTGACGCCATCGCCGCCGGAAAAAATCACCGCCATTGCAAAAGCGATTGCCGCATAGAGCGCGGCGAAAAAGCCGTGGCTGTCTTTCCCGCGAAACAGCGCCAGGCTGGCAGCGAAAGGCAGCGCCTCAACCAGCAGCCATTGCCCCGGCTGGCCGGTCAGCCTGGACCAGAAATAAAGCCGCGACGAAAAAAGATAATGGAACAGATCGGCATGCAGCGTCAGGGCGGTAAGGACATAACCCGCCATCGCGAACAAAAGCCCCGCACCCATCAGCCAGAAGGCGCTGCGCCGTTCATAGACAAACAGCCAGATCACCACCGCGATGGGCAGGGCGATGAAAA
>CAIXUE010000021.1 GCA_903922545.1 uncultured Alphaproteobacteria bacterium
CCCTCAAATCCCTCGACCAGAAAGACGGGCTGCAGGGCAATGTCGTTTTCTACATGGCGGTGGCCGACCGTTTCTTCTCCATCATCGCCGGCAAGCTGGGCAACGCCGGTCTCGCCAAGCAGGACAATCCCGCCGAGAACAAAGGCTTCCGCCGCCTGATCGTGGAAAAGCCGTTCGGCCATGACCTGGCCAGCGCCCGCGCCCTCAACAAATGTCTTTTGGGCTTTTTCTCGGAAGACCAGATTTACCGCATCGATCATTTTCTGGGCAAGGAAACCGTCCAGAACATCATGGCGCTGCGTTTCGCCAATGGGCTGTTTGAGCCGATCTGGAACCGCGACCGCATTGATCATGTACAGATCACGGTGGCCGAAAGCATCGGCATCGAAACCCGTGGCAATTTTTACGAAAAAACCGGCGCGCTGCGCGACATGGTGCCCAACCATCTGTTCCAGCTGGTCGCCATGGTGGCGATGGAGCCGCCGGTCTCCTTCGACGCCGAGGATATCCGCGCCAAGAAAGCCGAAATGTTCAAGGCGGTGCATCCCCTCAATCTGGGCGATGTGGTGCGCGGCCAATATGATGCCGGCGTTATCGGCGGCCAGGCCGTGCCCGCCTATCGCGCCGAAAAGAATGTCGCGCCTGATTCCAATGTTGAGACTTTCGTGGCGGCCCGCATCCTGATTGACAATTGGCGCTGGGCCGGCGTGCCGTTCTATTTGCGCACCGGCAAGCGGCTCAACACCCGCTCCACCGAAATCGCCATCCGCTTCAAGCGCGCGCCTTTCGCGCTGTTCCGCGAAACCCCGGTGGAGGAACTGGATGCCGATTGGCTGATCCTGCGCGTGCAGCCCGATGAAAGCATCCGCTTGCGCTTTAACGCCAAGCGGCCCGGTCCCACCATGGCGCTGGAAAGCGTGGCGATGGAATTCAAATACAAGGACTGGTTCAAGCAGGCGCCTGCAGTGGGTTACGAAACCCTGATCTATGACTGCCTGATCGGTGACCCCACCTTGTTCCAGCGCGCCGATCAGGTGGAAGCGGCCTGGGGCGTGGTCGAACCGGTCCTGAGCGGCTGGGAAAGCGTCACGCCGCGCCATTTCCCCAATTACGCGGCGGGCAGCGAAGGGCCCATTGCCGCCAATGATCTTCTGGCCCGTGACGGCCGCTCCTGGCGGGCGATCAAGTGACGGCCCATCCGCAAATCGGGGGCAGGGTCGAAATTCTGGAAAATGGTCTGGCGCTGGCGGCGCGCGCCGCCGACTTTATCGCCGAACAGATGCAGGGCTGCGCCGCGCCTTACCGTCTTTGCCTTTCCGGCGGCTCGACGCCCAAGGCGACCTACAAGCTGCTGGCCCAGCGCAACGACATGCCCTGGGATTGCACCGAGCTTTTCTTCGGCGATGAGCGCTTTGTGTCGCCCGATCATCCCGACAGCAATTACCGCATGGTGCGGGAATCGCTTCTGGCCGGCGGCAATGTCCGGCCCCGCTTGCTGTTGCCCATGCCCACCGACGGGACGCCGCAATCCTCCGCTGATGCCTATGAGGAAATCCTGCGCCAGCAATATGGCGCCTCGGTGCTGGATCCCGATGTGCCGCTGTTCGATCTGATGTTGCTGGGCCTGGGGCCTGACGGCCATACTGCCTCGCTTATTCCCGGCCAGCCTGTTCTTCAGGAAAAATCCCGCCTGGTGGCCCCGGTGCCGCAAGGCCGGCCCGATGTGCGCCTGACCCTGACCTATCCCGCGCTTCAGTCCGCCAAAGTCACGCTGTTCCTGGTCAGCGGCGCCGACAAGGCCGACGCCGTGGCCCGCGTCCGCGCCGGTGATGCCGAACTGCCTGCCGGCGCTCTCAGGCCTTCCGGCGAGGTGGTCTGGCTGCTGGACCAGGCCGCCGCGGGAAAGCATGTCTAGCCTCGATATCGAAGACTATGCGGTTATCGGCGATTGCCGCAGCGCCGCTCTGGTTGGCCGCAATGGTTCGATCGACTGGCTCTGTCTGCCGCGCTTTGATTCTGACGCCTGCTTTGCGGCCCTGCTGGGCGACGCCAAAAACGGCCGCTGGCTGGTCGCGCCCAAAGGAAAAATCCGCAAAACGCAGCGGCGCTATCGCGGCGACAGCCTTATTCTGGAAACGGAATTCACCACCGCCACCGGCAAGGTGCGGCTGATCGATTTCATGCCGCAGAACCAGGCGAACGGCACCCTGGTGCGGATTGTCGAAGGCCTGTCCGGTCATGTCGATATGACCACCGAACTGGTGATCCGCTTTGACTATGGCGTCACCATTCCCTGGATGCGCCGCATCGACACCAAAACCCTCACGGCGGTGGCGGGCCCGCATCTTCTGACCCTGCGCACGCCCACGCCCCTGCATGGCGAAAACATGCATTCGGTGGCCGATTTTCGGGTGAAAAAAGGCGACCGGGTGCCTTTTGTGATGAGTTACAGCCGCTCGCACCGCGCGCCCGCCAGCGTGGTGGATGCCGATATCGCACTCGAGGAAACGGAAAAATACTGGGCGGACTGGACCGCCAAATGCCGCGTCACCGGCAAATGGCGCGCCCAAATCATGCGTTCCCTCATCACGCTCAAAAGCCTGTCCTATGCCCCCACCGGCGGCATTGTGGCGGCCATCACCACCTCGCTGCCGGAAAAGATCGGTGGCACCCGCAACTGGGATTACCGTTATTGCTGGTTGCGCGACGCCACCTTCACGCTTCTGGCCTTTCTCAATGCCGGCTATCTCGAGGAAGCCCGCATCTGGCAGGATTGGCTGATCCGCGTTATCGCCGGCGCTCCTGAACAGCTTCAGACCATGTACAGCGTGATGGTCGAGCGGCGGCTGGACGAGATCGAGCTTCCCCATCTCACCGGCTACAAAAATTCGCGCCCCGTGCGCATCGGCAATGGCGCGGCCCAGCAGCTTCAGCTCGATATCTATGGCGAACTGGCGGACATGATGGCCCTGGCGCGCAAGGGTGGCCTGCGGCCTCCACCCCAGCGCGAAGCCATCCGCCAGGCCTTTCTGGCGCATCTGGAAAAAATCTGGAGCAAGGCTGATGAAGGCATCTGGGAGATTCGCGGCGCGCCCCAGCATTTCGTCCATTCCAAAGTGATGACCTGGGTCGCTTTCGACCGCGCCGCCCAGAACGAACATATCCCTAAGCGCGAACAGACGCATTACCGCCGTCTCGCCGCGAAAATCCATGCCGATATCTGCGCCAAAGGCGTGGAGAAAAAGCGCGGCTGTTTTGTCCAGGCTTATGGTTCGGCCCGGATGGATGCCAGTCTTTTGCTTTTGCCGCTGGTGGGGTTTCTGCCCGCCACCGACAAACGCATCCGCGCCACGGTGCGCGAGATCGAAAAAAGGCTGCTGCACAAGGGCCTGGTGCTGCGCTACGAAACCGAAGCGGGAGTTGACGGCCTGCCGCCGGGCGAGGGGGCGTTCCTGGCCTGCAGCTTCTGGCTGGCCGACAATTATCTTTTGCAGAACCGCGCGCCCCAGGCCCGCCGCCTTTTCAACCGGCTGAAAAAGCTTTCCAATGATGTAGGCTTGTTCGCCGAGGAGTATGATCCGGTGGGCAAGATGATGCTGGGCAATTTCCCGCAAAGCTTCTCCCATGTGGCGCTGATCAACACGGCGCTGGGCTTGATGAATCAGGAACAAAAACGTGGCAAAAAAATCCAAAAGCAGATCGCCCGCTATTAAGCGCATCCTGGCGTTCGATATCGGGGGCACGGGCCTCAAGGCCGCCGTGATCGGCCCCAAGGGTCAGCTTCTCAGCGATCATTTGCGGGTCAAGACGCCGCATCATCCCAAGCCCGACAAGCTGGTCGAGGCTTTGGTTGAGCTGGTGAAACCGTTCAAACATTACGACCGCATCTCCATCGGCTTTCCCGGCTTTGTCCGGGGCGGCGTGGTCTTCACCGCTCCCAATCTGGGCACCAAGGATTGGGCCGGCTTCAATTTCGCCGCCACGATGGAAAAAAAACTGGGCCGCCCCGCGCGCCTGGTCAATGACGCTGACGCGCAGGGCCTGGCCGCGATCAAGGGCAAGGGCTTTGAGCTGGTCTGCACCCTGGGCACCGGCTTTGGCACCGCCTGGTTTCGCGATGGCGAATTGATGCCGCATATGGATTTGGCGCATCTGGCCGCCCGTCCCAAGGATGATTTTGATTTTTACCTGGGCGATCACACGCTGAAGAAAATCGGCCACAAGGCCTGGAACAAGCGCATCAAAAAACTCATCGCCATGCTGGGACAGGTGTTTTTCTACGATCATCTCTATCTGGGCGGCGGCAATGCCAGGCTGATAAAATTCAAGCTGCCCCGGAATGTTTCCATCGTCTCCAATGAAACGGGCCTGGAAGGCGGCGCTTTTCTCTGGCTTCCCAAAAAGCCCGAATAACGGAACTCTGGCGTTCCCGCCCGCGTTACCGGAAAACCGAGGATTGCATCCTTGGAACCCGGCGCTTTTGAAACACGTGATTTGGAAAATCTCTCATGACGCCGCTTGTCACCGGCAATTCCGCCCTGTTCTTGGATATAGACGGCACACTTCTGGATCTGGCCCGCACCCCCGATCAGGTGGTGGTGCCCACTGATCTGCAACAGGCGCTGACCCGGCTGCACGATCAGCTGCAGGGCGCGCTGGCTTTCATCAGCGGCCGCTCCCTCATCGCCATCGACCGGCTTTTCGCGCCGCTGCACACAGCCGCGATCGGTTGCCATGGCGCCGAGATTCGCGGCACCGACGGCAAGGTCAAAACCCTGACCGGCCCCATGCCCGAAAACGTGCGCGATCTTTTTCGCGCTCTCAACAAACGCCATCCCGGCACGCTGTTGGAAGACAAGGTCTATGCCCTGGCGCTGCATTATCGCCTGGCGCCTGAAGCGCGCGGCCCGCTGCTCGAGGCACTGGAAAAAGAATCGAGCCGCCTGGCCACTGAAAATATCCAGCTCACGCGCGGCAAGTCGGTGATCGAGGCCCGCGCCATGGGCGTCAACAAGGGCTCCGGCCTGGCCGTGCTTCTGGCGCAAAAGCCGTTTCGCGGCCGGCGTGTGCTGTTCGGCGGCGATGACGTCACCGATCAGGACGTTTTCAAACTCCTGCCGCGCATCGGCGGCACCGGCTTTTCCGTCAGCAAACATTTTCCCGGCGTGGATCATGTCTTTTCCTCGCCGCGCGCCGTGCGCGAATGGCTGGGCCGCCTGGCCGATATGGGCGTCACGGCATGAGCGCCGCCCCGCAAGCGCTTGATCTTGCCGTCATCGGCAACAACCGCATCGCGGCGCTGGTCAATACCAAAGCGCGGCTGGTCTGGTGGTGTTTCCCGCGCCTCGACAGCGATCCTGTCTTTTGCCGCCTGATCGCGGGCGATGAGGAAAAAGG
>CAIXUE010000022.1 GCA_903922545.1 uncultured Alphaproteobacteria bacterium
CCGCATCGAGGACACGGCGCAGTTGTTTGCGCGCATCGAGGAGCAAATCCGCGGCGTGGTGCCGGCGCGGGAATTGTCGTCCATCGTGGACAATCTGGGCCTGCCCACCAGCGCCATCAACACGATCTACAACAACTCCGGCATTATCGGCGAGCAGGATGGCGACATCTTTGTCAGCCTTTCTGACGACCATGGGCCCACCGCCAATTATGTCCGCCGCTTGCGCGAAATCCTGCCGCGCACATTTCCGGGTTCCGTCTTTTCCTTTCCGCCGCCCGACATTGTCAGCCAGATCCTGAATTTCGGAACCCCGGCGCCGATTGACGTGCAGGTGACCGGATCGCAAAGCGGCCCCACCCAGGCCTATGCGCTGTCGCTGCTGCGCCAGATTCGCGGCGTGGCGGGCGCGGTGGACGTTCGCCTGCAGCAATCGGCCGACAATCCGCAGATCAATTTCGATGTGGACCGCTCGCGCGTCGCCCAGCTGGGCCTGACCGAGCAGAATGTCACCAGTTCGGTGGCGACCGCCATTGCCGGCACCTCGCAGACCGCGCCGAACTTCTTTGTCGATCCGCGCAGCAATGTTTCCTATTCCATCGTCACCCAGACGCCGGAATATGACCTGGACACGATGCGCAAATTGCAGAGCCTGCCGGTCACCAGTTCAACAAGCGGGGTGACGCCGCAAAGCCTGGGGGCGCTGGGCAGTTTCAGCCGCACCCGCACCAATGCCGTGGTCACGCATTATAACGTGCTGCCCACCGCCGATATTTTCGCCGCCACCCAGGACCGTGATTTGGGCGCAGTGGCGGCTGATATCCAGAAGATCGTGGACGCCAACAAGAAGACCCTGCCGCGCGGTTCATCGGTGGTGCTGCGCGGACAGATCGTGACCATGAACACGGCTTTTTCGGGCCTGCTGTTCGGGCTGATCGGGGCGGTGCTGCTGATCTATCTTTTGAGTGTGGTGAACTTTCAGTCCTGGCTTGATCCCTTTGTCATCGTCACCGCCCTGCCCGCCGCCCTGGCCGGCATCATCTGGACCTTGTTCGGCACCGGCACCACGCTTTCGGTACCGGCCCTGACGGGAGCGATCATGTGCATGGGCGTGGCCACGGCCAATTCGATCCTGGTGGTGAGTTTCGCGCGCGAGCGCCTGGCGGTGCATGGCGAGCCGGTGCGCGCCGCGGTGGAAGCGGGGCTGACCCGGTTTCGCCCGGTGCTGATGACGGCCCTGGCAATGATTATCGGCATGGCGCCCATGGCGCTGGGGCTGGGCGAAGGCGGCGAACAGAAT
Organism: uncultured Alphaproteobacteria bacterium; assembly: GCA_903922545.1. Next base: position 1,298 of record CAIXUE010000022.1, read on the forward strand.
GCGCCCTTGGGCCGCGCCGTGATCGGCGGGCTGGTGTTCGCCACCTGCGCCACGCTGATGTTTGTGCCGGTGGTGTTCAGCATCGTGCATGACCGCCGTGCGGCACGGCGACAGACAGCGGACGCATCTGTCAGTCCGCAAACGGTGCCGGCTTAAGGGAACCTAACTGGGCAAACCCTGGCAAACCGGGCCGCTCTGGCGGCGCGGGCAATAATCCTTCACTCTGGCGGGGCATGCCCTCCGATCCCCCACATGATGAGCAGTCGCCCGCGACCAGGGACTGGATCGCCCGGCGCAACGCCTTTGAACGCGCCGAAAAGGCCGTGGCCGAACGGGTCGCCGAAGAGCGCCTGAAGGAGGAGAATCGGGAGGCCGAGGGCGCAGGCGGCAGCCCCATCGTTTTCATCCTGTCCATCGGGGTTGTGGCGGTGTTGCTGCTGATTTTCGGCTGGTACTTCATCAACAAGATGCAATGCGACCCGGTTTTCATGGACCGGGGGATGAGCGCGGCCTGCATGCGGCCGCACTAGCGGGCGGCGAAAAATAGGTTATGTCTCTGCCCGTCAAAAACGGGGACAACCGATGGCAACAGCGAACAGCGCCGGGCGGACGGGAAAAATCTCACCCTGGCTGGTGGGTTGTGTGGTCGCCCTGTTTTTCGCCTGGGGCTTTTCCACCGTCCTGGTGGACACGCTGCTGCCCAAGCTGAAAGGGCTGTTCCAGCTTGATTATACCGAAGCGACGTTGACCGAATTTGCCTTTTTCGCGGCCTATTTCGTGGTTTCTTTTCCCGCCGCATGGCTTTTGGAAAAAGTCGGTTACATGCGCGCCATTGTGGTTGGGCTGGCGGTGACCATGGCGGGCTGCCTGCTGTTTTCGCCGGCGGCGTCTTACGGCATCTATTACTTTTTCCTGGGCGCGCTGTTCGTGATGGCGGCGGGAATCACCATCCTGCAGGTGGCGGCCAATCCCCTGATCGCGCTGCTGGGCAACCAGCAGACATCATCCAGCCGGCTGGTGCTGGCCCAGGCGCTCAATTCCTTCGGCACTTTTGTGGGGCCGTTCGTCGGCGCCGGACTGATTCTGAAAAACGGCGTCACAGTGCCCGACAATGTTCTGAGCGCCCCGCCCGATGTGCTGGCCGCCTATCGCGTCGCCCAGGCCCACGCCACCCAGACGCCCTTTCTGGGCATCGCGGTTCTTCTGGCGCTGCTGGCGCTGGTGTTCTTTGTGCTGCGCCGTGCGCCGGGCGTGCCCGCCACCGTGCCGGATGCCGCCACGCAATCGGCGCACACGCTGTTGTCGGGCCAGCGGCTGTTGTTCGGCACGGTGTGCATATTTCTGTATGTCGGATCGGAAGTCTCCATCGGCAGCCTGATGGTGAATTACCTGCTGCAGGCCAAGACCGCCGCGGCCACCGCCGCCCTGGGCCAGCCGCTTATTCCCCTGTTCGTGGGCATGCATGTGATGGAGGCCAATGCGCCGCCGGTACTGGCGGTGCTGGCGGGCGGGCTGGTGTCTTTCTATTGGGGCGGGGCGATGGTGGGCCGCTTCCTGGGCGCGGTGGTGCAGCGCATTGTGCGTCCCGGCACCACCCTGGCGGCCTGCGCGCTGGGTGCGTTTGTTCTGGCGGGACTTTCCGCCGCCACGGCGGGAATTGTTTCGGCCCTGGCGCTGATTTTGGTGGGGCTGTGCAATTCCATCCAGTTTCCCACCATCTTTGCCCTGGCGATCGAAGGCCTGGGCGAGAACACGCCCAAGGGTTCGGCGCTTCTGTGCATGGGCATTGTGGGCGGCGCGCTGGTGCCGGTTTTGGCCGGCTGGACCGCCGATCACAGCAATCTCAGCACCTGCCTGCTGGTGCCGATGGCATGTTATCTGGGCATTGCCGTGTTCGGGCTGGCCAGCAATGACAGGCTGGCGATTCCTTCCTATTCCTGAGGTTTGACGATCTTGATGCGCTCTTTCTCCCGTCCGGCGCTTTTTGCCACCGGCATGTTTCTGTTCGTGCTTCCTGTGCTGGCGCAGACGCCGCTGCCGCCCGGAGCCCCGCCTGCTCCGGTGCCGCAGACGGCCAGCCCGACCCCGCCTGCGCCGGGCGCCTTTGGCGGACAGAACCAGGCGCCGCCGCCCAGCAATCTGGTCTGGATGAATCTTTCACTCGATCCCGACCAGCGTGCCGACCTGATGATGGCAGCCATGTCGCAGGATGAGAAAATCGCCCTGGTGCATGGCACGGGCGGTGCGACCGGAGCCTCGGATGGCGGCGCCGGTTTCATACCGGGCATTGCGCGCCTGGGGCTTCCCGACCTGAATTTCGCGGATTCCTCGGTGGGCCTGACGCGCAATGGCGCGCGGGGACGTTATTCCACGCTGCTGCCTTCCACCGAAGGCGAGGCGGCGAGCTGGGACGGCGAAGTGGCCTATGCCTATGGCGCGTTGATTGGGCGTGAGGCGCGGGCTGAGGGTTATAACGTCTCGCTGGCCGGCGGCATGGATTTGGCGCGCGATCCGCGCGATGGCCGCAATTTCGAATATCTGGGTGAGGATCCGGTGCTGGCGGGCGAAAGTTACGCCAAATGGGTGCGCGGCCTTCAGGATCAGACCGTGATCGGCGACATCAAGCATTACGCCTTCAACGACCAGGAGACGGGCCGCACCATCGTCAATGTGGTGATGGATGAACGTTCCATGCGCGAAAGCGATCTGCTGGCGTTCGAAATCGGGGTCAAGAAAGGCGAGCCCGGCATGGTGATGTGCGCCTATAACAAAGTGAACAGCGACTGGTCTTGCGAGAATGATTATCTGCTCAACCAGGTTTTGAAGCGTGATTGGGGCTTTCGCGGCTTTGTGCTGTCGGACTGGGGCGCCACCCATTCCACCGCCAAGGCGGCGCTGGCAGGGTTGGACCAGGAACAGCCAGGCGGGACGTTTTTCAACGATGCGCTGAAACAGGCGGTGGCGAACGGGCAGGTACCGCAGGCGCGGCTGGACAATATGGTGCACCGTATCCTGCGCACAGAATTCGCCTCCGGCATCGTGGACAAGAAAATGGTGGAACAGGTGCCCGATGTGTTCGGCGACCTGGATGTGGCCCAGCGCATTGCGCAGGCCTCGGACGTGCTGCTGAAGAATAACGGCGTGCTGCCGCTGAGCACCGCCAATTTGAAAAACATCGCCGTGATCGGCAGTCATGCCGATGTGGGCGTGCTCACCGGCGGCGGTTCGGCGCAGGTGGACCCGCCCGGCGGCAACGCCGTCAACGATGACGCCGGGGGCGCCGTCAATCTGGGACAGGCTGGCGTGTTTGCGCGCGGTGCGATCTGGTGGCCGGATTCACCGATGAAAGCCATTGCCGCGCGAGCGCCGCAGGCCAAGGTGACGTTCAATGCCGGCACCGACATCGCCTCGGCCGTGGCGGCGGCGCGCGGCGCAGATGTGGCGATTGTGTTCGCCAGCCAGCCGGCCAGCGAAGGCCGCGACCAGGGCAATATCGCCCTGCCGGGCAATCAGGACGCGATGATCCAGGCGGTGGCCGCCGCCAATCCACACACCATTGTGGTGCTGGAAACAGGCGGGCCGGTGACCATGCCCTGGCTGCCCCGTGTGGCGGGTGTGGTGGAGATGTGGTTTCCCGGCTCGCGCGGGGCCGAAGCCCTGACGGCTCTTGTGTTCGATGATGTGAATTTCACCGCCAAGCTGCCGGTGACCTTTCCCGCCAGCGAAAGCCAGTTGCCGATGCGCGCCATTGCGGGACCGCGCCAATCGCCGGTGCCGGGCGCGGCCAGCAACCAGTCGTTCGATGTGCGCTATCCGGAAAAAGATCTTGCCGGTTACAAATGGTATGACGCCAAAAACCTGACGCCGCTGTTTCCGTTCGGCTTCGGACTTTCCTATACCAACTTCGCCTATTCAGGCCTGAGCGTGACTGCCGACCAGGTGAGCTTCACGCTGCGCAATGCGGGAACGCGCGATGGCGCGGAGATCGCGCAGATTTATGCAAGGCGCCCTGGCGATCCGGCCGGCGTGCGCCGGCTGGCAGGCTTCACCAAGGTGGCGCTGAAGGCGGGCGAGAGCAAACAGGTCACCGTGCCGATTGATCCTTTGTATCTTTCCAGCTTTGACCCCACCCAGCATCGCTGGATCGAACTGGCCGGAAGCTATGCCGTGATGGTGGGTGGCGCCTCACGCGGCGATCTTCTGACTGGCGGCTTTTCGCTGGCGAGCCCCGTCAAGACGGATTCACTGGACCGGTAGGCGGCCAAAGTTCCAACCGATCGGGAGCGATCCGGCGCGTCGCGCATTATGGAGACGGCGCCTCGGCATTTCACGGGCCCATTGAGAGGCCCGATGAATCCCCGCGCGATCCTGTTGCTAGGCTTTGTGTTGTTGTCCAGTACAGCGCAAGCCGATGACGCCAATCCCTGGCGCGTTTC
>CAIXUE010000023.1 GCA_903922545.1 uncultured Alphaproteobacteria bacterium
CCGTCAAGGCGCGGCATCTGCCGGTCCAGCAGGATGGCCTGGGGCAGGGATTTGCGCACCATCTCCAGCGCCTGGGCGCCGTTGGAGGCAAGCAGCACTTCATAGCCGCGTTGCTGGAATTTCTTGCGGAAAATTTCGCGGATCAACGGATCGTCATCGACTACCAGGATCATTTTCTTCTGGCGGTTGAGCACCAGGGAAACCCGCTCGATGAATTTGTCGGGTGTGATGGGTTTGACCATGTAATGCTGGGCACCGGCGGCGATCAGGCAGGAAACCGTGGCCGGATCGCGCATGGCGGTCAGCATCATGACCGGCGGGCGGGCGTCTGGCGGGGTGGCACGGTTGGCCTGGTTGAGGACTTCCTGTCCCGTCATGTCGGGCAATTCGTGATCCAGGATCACCAGATCGTAACGCCGTTTTTCCATGGCCCTGAGAGCCGCTGCGCCGGTTTCGGCGCACTCGACATTGGTCAGGGGGGCAATGAGTTGCATGACCAAATTCAAAATGGCCGGATCGTCATCGACCAGAAGAACAGTGGGCCGGTTGGCCGGGCGGTCGGTATGGACCTTGTTGATGAAGACCGGCGTGTGCGCCGGGGCGCGGGCGGAGGCATCCACCAGCGCCTCGCTGATCTCGGTGATCAGGATGTTGAGAAGTTTGACGATGGTGGTGGATTCGGCGGCTTCTGATGTCAGATAAGTTTCGAGTGTCTTGGCGGCCTTGCTGATTTTCGGGAAGCCGTAAGTGGCGCCCGTACCGTTCAGCCGGTGGACTTCGAATTCCAGGCCTTCACAGTCCGCCGGGCCTGATTGGCCAAGCTGGAATCCGACCCTGGACTGCTCCAGCGTATAAAGGCGTTCCTTCAACTGTTTCAGATAAAGGCCTTTGAGCGCACTCATCACGTCGGTATCAGATGCGGATTGCATATTGCCCACCATGTATTTTCTTTTGTTTCCGGGATTTTCCTGTTCAGTTTGCCTGTAGCGGCGTGCGCCGATCCAGGCAGGCGCGCACCGGCCGGGCCGGATTATGGCGCCTGCAAAAATGGTGTCGGTGCATGATCTTTGACGTCATGTGCTGCTCGCAACTCCACACGCAACTGTGGCCGATGGGCATTACGCAACACGTCCAGCGTGTATTGAAGATAGGCTCAGTCTGTTAAAAATTGGATATCGCCTCTGCATCCGCAGACGTGGAAAGTTCCATCATCGCGGTGCGAAGCAAAGTTCCTGCCGGGTGCGTTATCGGCGATCGCGACGCGCAAATATGGGCGCAAATCGCCAGTCGAATATTCCGAAGGCCGGGAAAACCGCTGTTTTTTGTGCCTGCTGCTGTTGCTGAGAAGGCCAGCGATCTGCCGGTGCGATCGGCGGCCACAGGCATATGCTTAAAAATTGGTAGCGCGAAAAATCGGGCGGCGGACCCCTTAAGAAAATTCGCGTCCGTTTTGACAAAAATACTAATTCCGCCAGAGCAACCATAAGTGCCACAAAAGCCGCGGGATCCGGCTCCAATTCAGGGCGGAAGTAAAGCGCCGGTTACCTCGGCATTTGCGGTCAGGCCGGCATCGGCCGCGGACTGACCCAGGCTGACTTGATATGTGCCGCCGGCCAGCTGCCATCCCCGCTTGGCGATATCATAATGTGAGAGCAGGCGCGGGTCGGCTGTCAGCTGCACATGCCGGGTCTGGCCGGGCGTCAACGTCATTCTTTGGAAGCCGATCAGGCGCTGGGTTTTTTCGCCCGCCGCCGCTGTCAGATAGAGCTGCGGCACGGCATCGCCCGCCACGGCGCCGCTGTTGGTGATGTCGAAATCGGCGGTGAGGGTTTTGCCGCCATGGAGAACCAGATTGGCGATGGAGAAGTGCGTATAGGAAAGGCCGTGTCCGAAAGCAAAGAGCGGCACCAGGTTCTGCGCCGCGAACCAGCGATAGCCGATATTGGCGCCTTCGGTATAAGGCACATCCACGCGGATATTGTCGGGCACATCGGCGCCCGGCAGAGCCGGCCGCGGATTTTGCGCGATGCTTTGCGGGAAGGTTACCGGCAGATGGCCGGAAGGATTGACGTCGCCGAACAAGATGTCGGCGATGGCCTCGCCGCCTTTCTGGCCCGGATACCAGGCTTCCAGAATGGCGGCGCTTTTATCAGCCCAGGGCATTTCCACCGGACCGCCGGTTTCCAGCACCACGATGGTATGCGGGTTGGCCTCAGCCACCGCCGCGATCAGGGCATCTTGCCCGTCAGGGAGGGAAAGATCCGGCGCATCGGTATCTTCGGCCATCCATTGGGTGGCGAACACCACCACCACATCGGCCCATTTGGCCAGCCGCGCCGCCGAGGAGGGGTAGCGCCCATTGTCATAACGCACTTCCGCGTCAGGCAGCTTGGCGGTGATGGCCGCAAGGGGGGCAGAGGGCTCGTAACCGGCATTGCGGAATGCTGCCATGCCGCCCTGATTGTCCACCGGGACCAACGCGGAAAAGCCGCCGGTGGGCGCGACCTGGGATGAGCCGCCGCCCGACAGCACCCCGACATCGGCATGGCCGCCAATCACTGCGATATGTTTCACCTGCCGGGAAAGCGGCAGCACAGCGCCGTCATTCTTGAGCAGCACAATGGCCTGGCTGGCCTCGTGCCGCGCCACCTGCGCATCAGCGGTGTCATCAATCGCGGTCTTGATTGGCGGGTGATCGAAAACCCCCACCGCGAACATGGAGCGCAGGATGCGGCGCACCATATCGTTGAGCCGCGCCGGCGGCAGGGTGCCGGCCTTGTACATGGCCTGTAGCGGGGCGCCGAAAAACACCTGCGGGTCGAGTTGTTCGCCGGATTCCTGATCCAGCCCGGCCAAGGCATAGCGCGGATTGTAAACCGCGCCCCAGTCGGACATCACCCAGCCGGGATATTTCCAATCCCCTTTGAGAATTCCGTCCAGCAGCTTGTCGTTGTCGCAGGCGTAGGCACCGTTGACCAGATTATAGGAACACATCACCGAGCCGGGCTTGCCGGTTTCAATAGCGAATTCAAAAGCCAGCAGATCGGATTCGCGCATTGCGGCTTCGTCAATCACGGCATTGGCGTTATGACGATGGGTTTCCTGGTCGTTGAGCGCGAAATGCTTGGCGGTGGAAATAACGTGCTGATCCTGAATGCCACGAATGGACGCGCCATCCATAATGCCCGCCAGGAGCGGGTCTTCGCCCAGATATTCGAAATTGCGGCCATTGCGCGGATCGCGCGCCAGGTTGGCGCCGCCGGCCAAAAGAACATTGAAGCCTTTCGACCAGGCTTCATGCGCGATCATGGCGCCGCCGGCATAAGCGGTGTCGGGATCGAAAGTGGCGGCAAGCGCGATGCTGGAAGGCAGTGCCGTTGCCCCGTCGCCAGGACGCATATTGATGTAGTTGGCGACGCCCAGGCTGGCGTCGGATTCCTTCAGTGCGGGCAGGCCCAGATGTGTTACGCCCGCGATATAACCGGCGGAGGGAATGGAGCCGGGCGGCGGGGTGAAACCATCATGCGGCACGATCCACAGGCCATGCACCAGCGCGAGCTTTTCGGTGGGCGTCATGGCTTTTTCCAGCAGCGCGGCGCGCGCATCGGGCGAAAGCGCGGAATTCATCCAGGGAAAATCGGGCTGAGCCTGTGCGGAGACGCCGCCACAAAAGATCGCCAGCGCGAGCAAGGCCAGGCTTTGCTTGAAACCGCGAATGGTCATTTGCCCTCTTTTGCAGTTGCGAAAGCCTTCGGATTCTGTGGGATTTGTATAAGATGACGGGCAAAGAATAGCCATCGCTGTAAAAGCGGATAAGTCGGGGAGCTTTAGATGCACACAAAAGCAGGAGCTGTGGGCGTTGTCCTTATTGCTCTGTTGCTGGGCGTTCCGGCATCGGCGCAGCAGAGCGCTCTTTATGCCTGGTCGCCAAAACCGGACAAGCTGACGCCTTACGGCAAGAACAAGCCGATCACCCGACTGCCGGATGTTCTGGCCAAACATAAGAGCCAGAAAGATTGGAGCGAGCAGATTGTTCTGACATCGCGCTATGACGCACGCTGGATTCAGATGGCGCCTGGTGAAAAAACCCGCACCCAATATTATGGTGATGACCGGGTGGTGTGGGTGGTGTGGGGCGGGCAGATTCGTTTTTCCATTGACGGCCAGGCGCCTTTTGTCGCCAGCAAGGGCTTTTTGGTGGAAGTGCCGCAGCGTGTTCGTTACAGCATGGAAACGGTGGGGGATGCGCCGTCGCTGCGCTTTGAGATCACGCGGGCCGGGATCAATCCGAATTATCCGGCGGATAACGGCGAGGTGCGACCGCCCAATGCCAAGGATGGCACGCCCTATATCAAGATCAGCACCCCCACCCAGCCGGATAAGTATGACGATGTGAACCGGCCTTATGTGGATTTTCTCAAGGATGTGGTTGCCGCCGATCCCACCCATGGACCCAAGCAGCCGATTTTCGTGGGCGACGAGGGCAATTTCGTCAACATCATCCGCGGCATGGGTGTGCCCACGCCGCCGGCCAGCAACCTGGGCCATTTCCATATCGGCCATGAAGAATTCTGGGTCGTGCTGGAAGGCAAGATTGATTACCAGATTGAAGGCGTGGGCCTGTTTACCGCCAGTGCGGGCGATGTGGTTCTGGCGATGCCGGGTCGCTTCCACCGCGCCAGTTTCGCACCCGGGCAGATGGATACCAGGCTGGCGATCAATCCCAGCCCGGATCTGTTTCACAATTTCGGCGAAGACGCGGGAGGCCGGCAATGAGCGGCATGTTCAAGAGCGCTGTGCTGGCCGTTGGTGCGGTGGCGCTTCTGGCTGCGCCGGTCTGGGGGCAGACGCCGGAGCGCAGGGTTTTTCTGTCCTGGGCGCCCAAGCCGCTCGCGCCGCCGGGCTATAAGGCGCCCAACAAACCGATCGCGCGTCTTGCCGATGTGATGAAGCGTCATGCCGGGCAGAAAGACTGGAGCGAAGATGTGGTGGAGACCGCGCGCTATAGCGCCCGCTGGATCCAGATGGCGCCGGGTGGAAAAACCCGCACACAGTTTTATGGCGATGATCGCACCGCGTGGGTGGTGTGGGGCGGGCAGATCCGTTTCACCATTGCGGGGCAGGCGCCGTTTGTGGCGAGCAAGGGCTTTCTGGTGCAGGTGCCGCTGCGTGTGCCTTACAGCATGGAGACGGTGGGCAACGAGCCTTCGTTGCGGTTCGAGGTGACACGCGGCAGGACATTGCCGTCTTATCCCGTCAGTGATGGCGAAGCGCCGCCGCCCGGCGCGGATGGCCAGCATTATGTGAAAGTAAGTTATTCCGGCAAGCTGCCCAGCGGCGGGATGGATATCTATACCGACGCCAACCAGCCTTATCTTGATTTCTTCAAGGACATTGTCGGAAAATATCCCAGCGGCCCCGGCCCCAAGCCGCTTTTCATGGGCGACAAGGACAACCAGGCCGACATTATTCGCGGAATGGGTGTGCCGACGCCGCCGTCCAGCAACCTTGGCCATTTCCATGTCGGCAATGACGAGTTCTGGTTCATTCTGGAAGGCAAGATCGATTACCAGATCGAGGGCGTGGGTTTGATTACCGCTGATGCGGGCGATATTGTGCTGGCGCTGCCCGGGCGCTGGCACCGCGCCAGCTTTGCGCCCGGCCAGATGGATACGCGCCTGGCGTTCAATCGCAGCCCCACCATGCTGCACAATTACGGTGCGGATGCGAATGGCAAGCAGTAAGGCTTAGGCTGTCAGCGTAACCAAAGCCGCGCTGCCGGCCGGCAGGTCAAGCCGGGCTTTGCCACCGTTGATGGTCACGGTTTCGCTATGGCCGCCACTCCAGTTGCCATCGGCCGTTACGGCCTTGCCGCCCAGCGTCACGCCGTTCATGGCCGAAAGTGAGCCGGCGGCCAGGCGCAGGGCGTGGGCCTGTTTCAAGCCGGTGGGTGCGGCAACCTCCACGCTGGCGTTGCGGCTGAGGTCTTTGTTGATCAGCGCCAGGGTGAATTTGTCAGCGCCTTGTTGCATGCCGTAGGCGGTAAGGTTGATGCCGCCAGTATTGCAGACAGTGGCGATGCGTTCGCCCTTGGCGATCTGCGCGAAGGCGAGGAGACCATAATATTCCGGCGCCGCGCTGTAATGGTTTTTGAGGTCATCGGCGATCGGCGTGTAGTGGCTGATCCAGCCCAGATGATTGACGCCGGTTTCCATATTGACGCCGCTGCAGCCATAGGAGGCCAGGACAAAAAGATAATCCAGCACCCAGAGTGCGGCGGCGAAAGTATCGCTGGCGCCGGCCTTGCCGCCGCCGGAATAAGAGGCGGTTTCACAGATCCGGTAGGGCAGATGGGCGGCCTGGGCGATGGTCTGGAATTTGGCCAGGGCGACTTCGTATTTTTTATCCGGCTGCAGCATCAGCTCGAGTGTGCTGGCGGGGTTCGCCTGGCCGGCGATATAATGATGCGCCGTGAGCAGCGCGATATCGCTGCCTTCATCGCGCGCAAAGCCTTCAAACCAGTCCACCGCCGTGCCGGCGATATCGGGCCCGGCGAAAGGCACATGCGGCAGCACCGCGCGCACGGCCGTTTTGTAACGGCGATATTCTGCATGCCAGGCGGCATAATCGTAATTTCCGGTGCGATGGCCGGCGCGGGTGAAAAGATCGGGTTCATTGCCGATTTCCAGGGCCAGCAAAGTATCGCCGGCCGCTTCTGCAACGGCGCGGGCTTCTTCCACCGCATTATCGAGTTTGTTATCGCCCAGATTAAGGCCCCAGATCAGCTTCCAGCCGGTGGCGTCGAGGAAGGTTCGCAATTGGCGCAGATTTTGCGCATTGACGATGGTGGATTTTGGCGCGGAGACTGCCTTGCCTTTTGGGTCATAGGTCGAAAAATCAGAGGTGTTGCCGCCGATGCGGATGATGCCCTGGTGCCCCAGATTGCGCACCAGCCGCACATAGGCGTGGTTGCTTGCGGAGAGCAAATCCGGCACCGCGACGGAGGAAATTTCAAAGCCAAGGCCCATGAAGCTTGCAGGCATGGCGCCCAGGCGCTGGGCCGGATTGAGGGATACGGAAACAGCGCCCTGGGCGCGGGCCGCGCCGGCAATAAATGGCGCGGCGACGGAAGCCGCAAGAATTGCTCTGCGGGAAATGCGCATCGGACCCCTCCATTATTCAAATGGCCCGGTTGCTTCGCGGGCGCCCCATCTTAGCAGAAATGGCCGCGGCTTCGGCAGGCACCTCGTCAATTTCTGCAGCGCAGCAAATAAGGCGCACCGCAAACCCTATCGGTGGTGGTGAGAGCGGGTTAAGCTGACGGCGCGGGGGCGCTTTGAAGGATTCGGCTGTCATCTGGCCGCCCGCTTTGGGGCGTGGCACTTATGCAGCGATCATCGCGGCTTTTCCTGAGACTTCTGGTTTGGCTGTTTTGCGCGGCGCTCGCAACGCTGACAGCGCCGGCCCTGGCCCAGGATCATCAATACAGCGCCGAACAGATTCAGGCGGGGTACCGGCTTTACACCGGCCAATGCCAGATTTGTCATGGCGCCAATGGCGATGGCATTGCCGGCATCAATCTGGCGCGCCAGCAATTTCACCATGTCGTCAGCGATGACGATATTCGCAAGATGGTCACGACCGGCAATCCGCAAGGCATGCCGCCTTTCACCCTCAAGCCCGAAGAACTGGATGAGCTGGTTGCCTATGTGCGATCCGGCATGGACCAGACCGGCGTCAGCTTCCGGCTGGGCGATGCGGCGCGTGGGAAGGCGATTTACGCTTCGGCGGGCTGCGAGACCTGCCATCGCATTGGCGGCGATGGTGCGCGCATAGCCCCTGACCTGAGCGATATCGGCTATATCCGCCGTCCAGGGCAGATTCTGACGTCGTTGACCAATCCCAACAAAGCCACCATGCCGATCAACCGGACTGTCACCATTGTCACCAAGGACGGAAACACAATTCATGGCCGCCGTCTGAATGAAGACACGTTCCTGGTGCAGTTGATCGACTCCCAGGAAAAAATTCGCTCCATCAACAAAGCCGATATCAAAAGTTATGACATCGGCATGACATCGGGAATGCCCTCCTATCAAGGGCAAATGAACAGCGACCAGCTGGCCGATCTTTTGGCCTATCTGGTCTCCCTGAAGGATGATTGATGCGTCCGATCCTGAAAAACCTGTTGCTGATGTTTGCCCTGAGCCCGATGGCGCTTGGCGGCGCGAACGCACAGATCACTTCGCAGCGGCTTGAGCAGGCGGCGAGTGAGCCGCAAAACTGGATTCTGTATGGCGGGACGTATACCAGCCAGCGCTACAGCACGCTCAGCCAGATCACCCAGTCCAATGTGAAAAAGCTGGAACAGAAATGGGTCATCCAGAACCAAGTGCCGGGCGCCTGGGAGTCCAATCCGCTGGTGGTGGACGGCGTGATGTATGTGACCGAGCGTCCCAATGACGTGATGGCGGTGGATGCCCGGACAGGCAAGATGTTCTGGCTTTATCGCTGGACGCCCGATCCCGCCGCACGCGTCTGTTGCGGCTCCAACAATCGTGGTGTGGCGATTTTGGGCGATACGCTGTTCGTGGGTACGTTGGATGCCCATCTCATCGCCCTGGATGCCAAGACCGGCAAGCCGTTGTGGAACACCACCGTGGCGGACGTGAAGCAGGCCTATTCCATCACCATGGCGCCCATGATTGTGAAGGACAAAGTGATTGTCGGCGTTGGCGGCGGGGAGTTCGGCATAAGGGGTTTTATTGCCGCTTTCGATCCCCATACGGGCAAGGAAATCTGGCGCTTCAACACCATTCCGGGACCGGGCGAGCCGGGCTTTGAAACCTGGAGCGGGGACAATTGGAAGACCGGCGGTGCGCCGGTCTGGACCATGGGTTCTTATGATCCCTCATTGAATCTGGTTTACCTCGGCACCGGCAATCCGGGGCCGGACTGGAATCCCGCCCAGCGGCCGGGCGACAATCTTTATTCCGACAGTGTGCTGGCGCTGGATCCAGACACCGGAAAGTTGAAGTGGCATTTTCAGTTCACGCCCAATGACGGCTATGACTATGATTCAACCCAGGTGCCTGTCCTTGCGGACATGGATTGGAACGGCAAGCCCGCCAAGGTGATGATGTGGGCCAACCGCAATGGCTTCTTTTATGTGCTGGACCGGGTGACGGGAAAATTCCTGCAGGGCCAGCCTTTTGTAAAGGTGAACTGGGCCAGCGGGCTGGACAAGAATGGCCGGCCCATCCAGACGCCGCCCGCAGAAGGTATGCCGACCTGGCCCGGCAACCAGGGCGGCACCAACTGGTATCCGCCGTCCTACAGCCCGCGCACAGGCCTGTTTTATTTTTCGGCCTGGGAAAATTACGCCACCATCTTTCGGCGCGAAGAAGTCGAATACCAGCCTGGCCGCAATTTCGCCGGCGGCGGCGGGGCAGGGCTTGCGCCCACGCCCGGCGCGCCCACCGTGGGCATAGGCCGCCGTGGACCGATTGATTATTGGACCAGCGAAGTGGGTAGCGGCGCGACCATTGCGATGGACCCGCACACAGGCAAACGCGTCTGGAGTTTTCCACAATATGACGTCACGGATGCGGGCATGCTGACCACCGCGTCGGATCTGCTCTTTACGGGTGGCCGTGAGGGCTATTTTTATGCCTTCGACGCCCGCACTGGAAATCTTTTGTGGAAGACCAATCTGGGTGGTTCGATCGTCAACGCCCCCGTCACCTATGCGATTGACGGAACGCAATATGTCTCGGTGATTTCGGGAAATATTCTCTCGACCTTCGCCCTGAGCGATAACTAGCCGCGCTGGGCGCGGACAGCTTCCGTGGACCAGGGATTGGCGGGCATTTCCGGAAAGGCCGGTTTGGCGCGGCCGTCAATCAGGATACGCCGCTCGAACTTGCCGCCGACCAGCCCACCGGGTTCGACCTGCAGGCTGCGGTATTTGAGAGTGGCCGTCAGCAGGCCGCCATTGCGCACAAAGATGCTGTCGCAAACGATATTGGCGCGGATGGTTCCGAACACCATAAGCGTGCGGCAGAAGATGACGCCATTGACGCGCCCGGTTTTTTCGACGGTGACGTTTTCGGCGAACACCAGCCCATGGACCTGGCCATGGATGAAGGCGTCGCGGGTGATCAGCTTGCCGTCAATCCCCGTGAATTCGTCTATGATCGAGAAGCTGCTTTTCCCCTTGCTGTGCTTGCTGGGGGGGAAGCTGTCCCAATCATAGTCGGCAATATCCTGCTCATTCTCCGGAACGGTAATGAGAGAGCAATCGAACTTCACCGGATCACCATCGCCTTAACGGCCAGGAAAGCGCGCCCGCACGGGGGCGCGCCGGAGGTGGGATTATTCGCTGGCGCGCTGAAGCGCGACGACTTTCGGCTCGGAACTCTGTACGGAACCGGACTGGGCCTGGGCGCCGGTCTTGGCGATCTTGTCGATCGTGCCGACCAGTTCGCCGCCTTCCTCGACCATGATCTTGGAATAACTGACGGCGCCGGAGATGACGCCGCTGGAGCGGACCACCAGTTTGGACTGAACGGTCAGATGATCGCCGACTGAGCCGCGCACTTCGGCGGTCTCCACGCTGATCTGGCCCGAGACATGGCCGGTTTGGCCGAAGATCAGGCTTTTGGCCTTGAGCGTGCCTTCGAATTTTCCGTCCACAGAGGCGCAGCCTGGCACCACCATGTCGCCTTTGAACTGGACGCCGGCGCCGATGAAAATCGTGCCTTCGGAATTCTGATCTGCTGGCTTGTCCATCTCTGACCCCATTTGTCCGCCGTGAAATTTCAGGGCGTGATCCTAGGAGGGCCCAAATCGGGGTTCAAGAAGCATGGTTAGACATTATTAACCAAAATTGCCGGGGTCGGGAAATTATCCAGTATTATCAAGTACCCGGCGCTGTTTTTGCCGTATCGGGGGTTGGAGGTGGCGGGCCGGACCGGACATGCCGGTTGCCGCCCGCATAGGTAGAAAGGCACGCCGTCGGGCATGGCGAGTCCTTGGGGCTGCGGATCGGCTTTTCGCAACAGGCTTTGCACAAATGCTTTTTCGCAGAATTTTCCGCCGTGAATTTCTGGCGCTGATGTTTTTGCGGTGATGGGAAAAAAGAATTTGGCGAAATTGTGCA
>CAIXUE010000024.1 GCA_903922545.1 uncultured Alphaproteobacteria bacterium
AGATATTGCAGCGAACCGCGCTTCAGTTCGGCGAAATCCACATCCAGCATCATCACCACGAACAGGAACAGCACCGCGAAGGCGCCGACATAAACCACGATCAGGAACATGCCCAGGAACTCCGCCCCCAGCAGCACGAAGAGGCCGGCGGCGTTGAAAAAGCCCAGGATCAGGAACAGCACGGAATGCACGGGATTGCGCGCGGCAATCACCATCACCGCCGAGGCGATGAGGACGGCCGAGAACAAGTAAAATGCAATCGCTTCCAGCATTCCTGTTTCCAATTACCTGTACGGTGCGTCGAGTTCGAGGTTGCGGGCAATTTCCCGTTCCCAGCGGTCGCCATTCGAAAGCAACCGGGCCTTGTCGTAATAAAGTTCTTCGCGCGTTTCGGTGGAGAATTCGAAATTCGGGCCTTCGACAATCGCATCCACCGGGCAGGCTTCCTGGCAGAAGCCGCAATAGATGCATTTGACCATGTCTATGTCATAGCGGGTGGTGCGGCGCGAACCGTCGGTGCGCGGTTCGGCCTCAATCGTAATGGCCTGGGCCGGGCAGATTGCCTCGCACAGCTTGCAGGCAATGCAGCGTTCCTCGCCATTGGGATAACGGCGCAGCGCATGTTCGCCGCGAAAGCGGGGCGACAACGGCCCCTTCTCGAAAGGGTAATTCAGCGTCGCCTTGGGCGAAAAGAAATACCGCATCGTCAGAAGAAAGCTCTGAACGAATTCCCAGAAAAAGATCTGGCGTGCGGTGCGGTCCATGCCTGCCATATCAGCCTCAGACGGGGTGGTGGAAGACGAGGACCCAGGCCGCCGTCAGAACCACCCACAAAAGCGAAGTCGGAAGAAAAATTTTCCAGCCCAGGCGCATGAGCTGATCATAGCGGTAGCGCGGCACCATGGCCTTGACCATCGCCATCATGAAAAACAGAAAGGCCAGTTTCGCCAGGAACCAGAGGATGCCCAGGGCCGGAATGTTCAGCGGCCAGATATTGATGGGCGAAAGCCAGCCGCCCAGGAACAGGATGCTCATCAGACCGCAGAGCATCATCACATTCATATATTCGGCCAGGAAGAACAGCAGGAAGGGGCCGGAGGAATATTCCACGAAGAAGCCCGCCACCAGTTCGGATTCCGCTTCCAGCAGGTCGAAGGGCGGGCGCTGGGTCTCGGCCAGGGACGAGACAAAGAAAATCACCAGCATGGGGAACAGGATGGAAAAGACGTTCCAGTGCAGGAAGGCCAGCACGCCAGCGCTCTGCTGGGTATGCACGATGGCCGAAAGATTGAGCGAGCCCGCGAACAGCAGCACTGTGATCATCACAAAACCGATGGAGACTTCGTAAGACACCATCTGCGCCGCGCCGCGCAGCGCCGACAGAAACGCATATTTGGAATTGGAGGCCCAGCCGGCCATCACCACGCCATAGACGCTGAGCGACGAAACCGCGAACAGATACAGGATGCCGACATTGATGTTGGAAATCACCCAGCGATCATTGAAGGGAATGACCGCCCAGGCCATGAAGGCCAGCATCGCGCTGATCAACGGCGCCAGGAAGAACAGCACCTTGTTGGCGCCGGCCGGAATGATCACTTCCTTCAGCAGGAATTTGATGGCGTCGGCCAGGGTCTGGAACAGGCCGAAGGGGCCCACGACATTGGGGCCACGGCGCATCTGCACCGCCGCCCAGATTTTGCGGTCGGCCAGAATGACGGCGGCAACGCCCAGCATCAGAACCACGCAGATGATGAGAATAAAAATCGCATAGCTGAGGAACCAGGCCCAGGCGAAGGGCAGCCCCAGATGCTGAAGAAAGGGAACCAGCGCCATGGTTATTCCGCCGCCATCTTTGCGCCGCCGGAAAATTCGCGAGAGCAGTTGGCCATGGTTTCGCTGGCGCGGGCGATGGCATTGGTCAAGTAATAATCGGCAATGGCGTGCCCCACCGGCAGGCCTGCATCCAGCGGCCCGGCCGCGCCGATGCCTTCCCAGGTGGCGGCAGACGTGTCGGCATGCACCGGTGTTTTGCCCAGATCGGCGAAGTGCGCCTTGTCGGCCACCAGCGCTTTGAGCAACGCAGCGCGGTTGTCATAAGGCAGCTTGTGGCCCAGCACATCGGAAAGGGCGCGCAGAATAGTCCAGTCTTCGCGCGCTTCGCCCGGCGGGAAGGTGGCGCGGGCCGCTTCCTGCACCCGGCCTTCAAAATTGACGTAAGTGCCATCCTTTTCGGTGTAGGCGGCGCCCGGCAGAATAACGTCGGCATGATGGGCGCCGGCATCGCCATGGCTGCCCTGATAAACAATGAAGGCGCGGCCCAGATGGGCCAGGTCGAATTCGTCAGCGCCCAAAAGATAGATGAAATCGATTTCGCCTTTCTGGGCGCCGTCCACGATGCCGGCCAGATCACGCCCGCCCTGCCCTGGCAAGAAGCCAAGATCCAGCGCCGCCACGCGCGACGCGGCAGTGTGCAGAATATTGAACCCGTTCCAGCCGCCTTCGGCATGGCCGCCGGCGGGGCCGATCACGCCCGTGTCGCGGGCGATTTTCGCCGCCAGCGCCAGAACCGCCGCGCCATCGGCACGGGTGATGGCGCCCGAGCCCAGAATGATCATGGGCCGCTTGGCGTCTTTCAGAATTTGGGCGAAGGCATGGCTGCCATTGGCGATGGCTTCCAGCGTGGCAGCGGCGTCGCCCAGCTGTTCCACCGGATACGTCAGATCGACCACCGGGCCGATATTGGCGATCTTCAGCGGACCGGCCAGCCAGGCCTTGCGAATGCGGGCATTGAGCACCGGCGCATCCCAGCGCGGATTGGCGCCCACCAGAAGAATGGCGTCGGCCGCTTCCACCCCGGCAATGCCGGTGTTGAACAGATAGGTCTGGCGCGGAGCTTTTTCGCCTGAAGAATTGGCCAGCTTGGCGCCGTCCTGGCGGCAATCCAGATTCTTCACGCCCAGCGCCGTCATCAAATCTTTCAGCGCCTTGATTTCTTCGGCCGCCGACAGATCGCCGACAATGGCGGCCATCTTGGCAGGGGAAGTGGATTTCACCTTGGCGGCGATGGCGGCAAACGCCTCACCCCAGCTGGCGGGCTTCAGTTTTCCGCCCACCCGGATGTAAGGCCGGTCCAGCCGCTGGCGGCCAAGGCCATCACAGGCATGGCGCGCCTTGTCGGAAATCCATTCCTCATTCACGTCTTCGTTCAGGCGCGGCAGCACCCGCATCACCTGCGGCCCGCGCGAGTCCACGCGGATGTTGCTGCCTTGCGCATCCATCACATCGATGCTTTCGGTCTTGCGCAATTCCCAGGGCCGGGCGTTGAAAGCGTAAGGCTTGGAGGTCAGCGCGCCGACCGGGCACAGATCCACCACATTGCCGGAGAGTTCGCTGGCGAAGGCCTTTTCCAGATAGGTGGTGATTTCCATGTCTTCGCCGCGGCCGGTGGCGCCAAGATCGGGCACACCCGCCACTTCGGTGGCGAAGCGCACACAACGGGTGCACTGGATGCAGCGGGTCATCACCGTGGCGACCAGCGGCCCCATATATTTGTCTTCGACGGCGCGCTTGTTCTCGTTAAAGC
>CAIXUE010000025.1 GCA_903922545.1 uncultured Alphaproteobacteria bacterium
ACCCAGACCCTGTCGAACGAGCACAGCCCGGCGGAATTCCGCGTCATCGGCCCCACCCGCAACCAGGATGAATGGTACGGCGCTTTCGGGGCCAAGCAGGGCGACAAATACTATCTGCCGCCGGACCAAAGGGTTCACCTCTGGTGATCAGTCAAAAGCGCGCTTGAGAATTTCGAACGACCGCTTGCGGGCCTGGTGATCGAAGATCTGCGCCGTCACCATGATCTCGTCCGGCTGGTGGCGGGCGATGAATTCTTCCACCCCGCGCTTCACGGTTTCTGGCGATCCCACCACCGCTGCTGACAGGGCGCTGTCCAGCATCGTGGCCAGGCGCGGGTCGGCCAGGAGGGGCGCGATATCATCCACCGGCGGCGGCAAGGGCCCGGGCCTGCCGGTGCGCAAATTGACAAACGCCTGCTGCAGCGACGTGAAAAGCCGCTGCGCCTCGACATCGCTTTCCGCCGCCGAAACATTCAGTCCCAGCATCAAGTAAGGCTTGGGATTGCGCGCCGAAGGCTGGTATTGCGCCCGATATAGCGCGATGGCCGGCTCCAGCTGCTCGGGCGCAAAATGCGAGGCAAAAGCATAAGGCAGGCCCAGGGCTGCCGCCAGCTGCGCGCCATTAAGGCTGGAGCCCAGCATCCACACCGGCACCTTGCTGCCGATGCCGGGAATGGCGCGCACCGGCTGGCCCGGCTGGGCGTCGTCCAGAAGGCTGATGAGTTCCAGCACGTCGTTGGGGAAATTCTCGATATCGCCTTCCAGGGTGCGGCGCAGGGCCAGCGCGGTGCGCTGGTCGGTGCCCGGCGCCCGGCCCACGCCCAGATCGATGCGCCCCGGATAAAGCGCCTCCAGGGTGCCGAATTGTTCGGCGATCACCAGCGGCGCATGGTTGGGCAGCATGATGCCGCCCGCGCCGACACGAATGCGGCTTGTGCCGCCCGCGACATGGCCGATCACCACGGCGGTGGCGGCGCTGGCGATGCCGGGCATGTTGTGATGTTCGGCCAGCCAATAGCGGTGATAACCCAGCGCTTCGGCATGGCGCGCCAGATCCAGGCTGTTGGCCAAAGATTGCGAAGCGTCACCGCCCGCGATGATCGGCGAAAGATCAAGAACCGAGAAAGGGATCATGGCACCAGTCCGTTATCGGCATAAAAATCGGCCATGCCGGGATCGATCGCGGCAGCCTTGGCCATGTCGGCGGCGCCGTCCTTGCTTTGTTTGGCCAAAGACAGGCCACGCCCATAAAGCGCCATGGCGTCATCATCCTTCATTTTCGCCGCGGCATCGAAATCATCGAACGCGTCGGAAAATTTCCGCTGTTTCATCAGCACCATGCCGCGCGCATCCAGCGGCGCCGGATTGTTGGGATCAATGTCCGCGGCGGTGGAAAGATCATCCAGCGCCCGCTTGAAATCCGCCCCCGCCGCATAGGCGTTGCCGCGGGCGACAAAGGCGGGGCTCTGGATGGTCGCCACCGGCAATTCGCCCAACTGCAAAAGCTTGCCGCAGGCTTCGACGATCAGCGTTCGGCTGGCGGGGGTCAGCGGCTGAAAACAGGCATCCATTTGATCGCCGATATAATCAGCCCGTGCCGGCAACACAGCCAGCCCCATCATCATGCCAGCGAAAACCAGGCGCCTCATGTGGCCTCAAGCAAATCGCGGAAACGGGCAAACGCAAACAGCGCGCCTTTTTCCAGTTCGGGCAGGTTGTCTGCGTGCTGCTTCTCCAGCGCCGCGCACAACAGCCGCCATGATGCGCCATCCTCGCTTTCGCCCATAAAAAAACTGCGGCCCTTCGCGTCGGGCAAAAGATAATCCAACTGCCGGCTGATCACTTTGCCGCCCAGCGTCGATCCTTGCACCGTGTAAAGACAGCCCGCCGCGAAAACGCCTTTCGCGGGCGGCGGCGGCAAGGGCGCGGCCGGGGCCAGGTCCAGATACGCCAAATCATTTTCCAGCGCCGTGATGCGCGCCTGGTGCGCCGCCGCCAATTGCGGCGCGCCCAGCGCCCTTGCGCCCTGGTCACAGTTTTCGCCAAAACCCTTGTGATAACGGTGCAGGAAAACCAGCACCGCGCCATAGCCGCGCCGGTCCAGCGTCCCAGCCGCGATGGCGGCAAAAGGCGCGGCGTGATGCAAGGCTTCGTGAATTTCGGCCGTCACGGCGCGCAACTGATCACGAACAGGGGTGCTCAAAAGCGTCATGCCGTCCTTAGAGCATGAACAGGGCGCTTACCCAAGATCGAGGCGCGCCAGGGTCTCTTTCAGCCGCTGCAGGCCATAGGGTTTGTTGACCACGGGCGCCCTGGGATATGTTTCCGTGATGGCGGCATTGTCGCCATAGCCGGTGGCGAAGATGAAAGGGATCTTCTTTTCCGCCAGCGCCTGCGCAATGGGAAGGCTGGTCTCGGCGCCCAGATTGACGTCCAGCAGGGCAAAATCGATTTTTCCGTCGCCCAGGGCATGCATGCCGCGCGACACGCTGGCTGCGGTGGTTACGTCCTCGGCGCCCAATAGCCTCAGCGTATCCTCGGCATCCAGCGCGATAATCATGCTGTCCTCGACCAGAAGGACATGCTTGCCACGCAGCGGCTGGTCGCTGGCTGATATCGCCGGGGCGCCGGCTTCCGCCGCGTCGCCGCCGCCTTCCGCCAGGCCCGCCACATGGCGCGACGGAATGCAGAAATGCGCGGTCAGGCCCGTAACGCGGTAATGCACCTCGGCCCGGCCGCCCAGATCATAGGGAACAGATTGCTCGATGATGGTCGAACCAAAACCGCGCCGCTCGGGCGCCACCACGGCGGGGCCGCCTTCTTCGGTCCAGTCGATCAAAAGACTGCCTTCTTCGTCCAGCCGCCATTCCACATTCACCACGCCGCTGTCCGACAGCGCGCCATATTTGGCGGCGTTGGTCACCAGTTCATGGAAGATCAGCGCGATGGTGGTGAAAGCGCCGGGCTGCACCATCAGATTGGGGCCATCCAGATGCACGGCGCTGCGTTTTTCGCCCAGATAGGCGCCGCTTTCGGTTTCGATCAGGTCCCGGAGCCGCGCCGGGCCCCAGCGGTCGGCGGTGATCTGGTCATGGGCGCGGGCCAGCGCGCGGATGCGCGCGTCCAGGGTGGCGACAAAGCCTTCCACGGTCTCTGTGCTGGAACGCGATTGCGAAATCAGCCCCCGGATCAGCGCCAAAATATTGCGCACCCGGTGATTGAGTTCGGAAATCAGCAATTCCTGCCGTTCATGGGCGCGGGCGCGTTCCTGGCCCGCTGAATCCGCCAGCCGCACCAGAACTTCCAGCATGCCGGTGCGCAGCGCCTCGGCGATGCGCTGTTCCGAGGCGGTAAAGGGAAGCGACTGGCCCTTCACCAATTCGCTCCAGGCCTCAAAGCTTTTGCGGGGCGTCAGGCGTGCGCCATTGGGGCCATATTCCACCGGCTTTTCCGGATTGCCGGCCCAGCGCACGGCTCGAAGCTGCTCGCTGCGGAACAGCACCACATAATCGCGCGGGCTGCGCGACAGCGGAATGGCGATCAGGCCTGCGGCGCGGTCGGCATAGCTTGCAGCATCCGGCAACAGCTTTTGCAGGCGGTCGGTGTGAAACACCTGGGCGGCGGCGTTCTGGTTGAGAAAATTCACAATGGCGCGAAACTGATCGCGGTCGGGCGTGAGGCCGTTGAGCGAAATCGCCCCGCCCAAAAAGACGCCCACGCCATCGGCGGGAATGGCGTCCAGAATGACATCGCCGATCCACAGCGCGTTGTGCAGCAGGTCGCCATCCTGCGCCACCGCCGCCATCAACCGGTCGGTGACGGCGCGGGCACTGGTTTCATAATCGGCGGATTCACGCCGCAGACGGCTTTCCAGCATCAGCGAGAACATCTGTCCGAACAATTCGGCGGCGGTACGATAGGCAAAGCTGGGCAGGCGCGGGCGGTAATGGTGGCAGGCGAACAGCCCCCATAATTTTCCCTCCACGATGATGGAGATGGAAAGCGACGCGCCTACCCCCATGTTTTTCAGATATTCGATATGGATGGGCGACACCGCGCGCAGCACCGAAAGCGACTGGTCCAGCGCTTCGCCCTTGGCGTCCAGGGGCGGCAGGATCGGCACGGGCGTGGCGTTGATATCGGCGATGACGCGGAAAATGTTGCGCAAATAAAGCTTGCGCGCCTGGGCGGGAATGTCGCTGGCCGGATAATGCAGCCCCAGGAAGGAATCGATTCCGGGCCGCAAGGACTCTGCCGCCACTTCGCCCGATCCCTGGTCATCAAAGCGATACACCATCACCCGGTCAAAGCCGGTAAGGGCGCGCACCTGGCGGGCGCCTTCGCGCAGGAACACGCCCACGCTTTCGCCCTGGGAAAGCCGGCTGATCATGGAGCGCACCAGGGCAGCGGCTTCCATTTCCTCCGGCACCGCCGGTTCGGCTTCGATGATCACGGTGCTGCCCGAGAAATGCACCGCCACGTCGAACGCCGGCTGGCCCGGCACCAAATTCAGGCCGAACAGCCGCTCCACGGAATCGGGGCCGCGCAACATGGCGACACGGTTGCGGATGGCATGAATGACGTCTTCGCTGAACAACACCGTCAGCGGCTGGCCCAGAACCTCTTCCGGCTTTCTGCCGGTGAAGCTGGCAAGGTTCGCGGAAACGCGCCCGATCATCCAGTCGGCCGCAACCGCCACCAGAAATCCGAATGGCTGGATGTTGCCCAACACACGGATGGGTTCGCGTTCGCAGTTGGTCAGGTCAACGCGAAAACCGGTTGTTTCACTCATGGCAGCGGCCTGCCACGTGATCGGCGAGTCTTGAAAAAGGCATGCGCTATTTAAAATGCTGGCGGCGGATCTGGCAAATGCCCAAAAGTTCCCGCTCGGGTTCTCTTATGGTCCCCAGACTGACAGTGCATCAGTCCTCGTAATAGCCGCCATAAGGGCCATAGCCATACCGGCTCCAGCGCGGGGCCGGGCGGGGTGGCAACCAGCCGGGCGGGGGGCCATAATAAGAGTAACTCTTATCCCCATCCCGATCATTTGCGCGGTAACGCACCGCAGGCGCCGCGGGCCGGCGTGCTATCTCGGCCACCCGTGCCGGCGCGCCATAGGGGCTGGCGGGCATGGCATAGGACGGCCCCGCCACTGCGACGTCTGGCTGATCATATTTGACGGCGCAGGCTTCCGGCGCGGCGATCAACAGATGCTCGCCGGCGATGAAGTCTTTCAGCGCCCGGCCGTCAGCGGCGGCAAAATCATGCGCGGTCTGGCGGCAATAGCGTGTGCCGTCGGCGGCGCTGCGGCCGGCGGCAAGATTGGCCAGCTTGGTCTTGTAGCTGTCATAGCCCGCTTCATTGCCGTCACGGGAGCGGAAATAATTCATCAGCGCCGCGTCAGACAGTTGCAGCTCGGTGCGATTGGCCAGCACAAAGCGGTTGTAGTCGCTGCTGGCGTTGCAGGCGAAGCCGGCCACCATCAGTTCCTGCTGCACAGCGGCGGTTTTCAGCGCCGATGCGCTGCCTTGATCGCAAACTTCGGCGGCATTGGCTTGCACGCTCATGGCGATCAGCGCCGCCAGACCCATACCGGTTTTCCACGTGATCATTTGCCGTCCTTTTGATTGCTCGCCACATTGTTCGCGCGCACGCAGCGCCCGCTGGGCGGATCGAAATGGTCCAGATGCGCCACCACTTCACCGGCCCCGCCGTCACAGGCCAGCCAGCGGAAATCATGATCGGCGTCGGTTTCGCCGAAGCTTTTGTCGGCCAGAAGCGCGCCGAAGCTGTCGGCCGAAACGCTGCCCATTGCGCCGCCCGCGTCACA
The DNA here is from genome assembly GCA_903922545.1 of uncultured Alphaproteobacteria bacterium. The sequence goes on from CAIXUE010000025.1 coordinate 5,831, forward strand.
GGCAGTCAAATTGTCGCCGCCCGCCGCCAGGCAATAGGCGAACTGCACATCAAAGTTGCAGGCATTGCGAAAACCCCAATGGCTGCCATCGCTGTCCACTTTCAGGCAATGCGAGGCGTCATGCTGTCCCGGCTCGGCGCTGCCGGCAGCCGGCGCGGCGATGGAGGCGATCTGCGCCGCGCCGTCGCTCGTCGCCGGCAAGACCGGCATCGGCATGGCGTCAATCGCATGCACCAGCGAATCGCGCACCGACACCGCTTCCAGCGTTCCCACCTTGTCCCTCAGACTGGCACTGGCCGCCAGCTTGTTCACCGGGCGCTTCGCTTCGGCATGATGCTCGGGCTTGGGCGCGGCCTTGGCTTGCGGCGAGGTGGGCGGCGAAACGGATGGCGCCGTCTCGGCGACATTGCCCTCGCAACTCGGCTTGGCTTCCGGCGGCGCCAGGCCAAGCCGGATGGCATATTCCGCCACCGCCGCTTTCTTTTCGGCGTCGCTGAAGCTGTGGCCGTCGGGATAAAAGCTGCGGCAAACCGCCAGCGCGCCCGGGTTATCCAGCCGCAGCAAAACGCCGCCGTCATTGCCTTCCGACAGAATTTCGGCCCTGCCATCGGCATAGCGCACTTCCACGCCATTATCCGTCAGGCGGAAAAAGCCCGTGACATTGGCCGCGCCGGCGCCCGCATCGGCGGCCACCGTGCCCAGCCGGTCATTGATGAAGGTGAAGGTGGTTTTTTCCGTCGCGCCGTTGGCGGCGGTGATGTCGCGCTCAATGCCGCCTTCAATGGCGGTCAGATTGAGCGCGGCGCCATCCACCGCTATCAGCTTCTTGCCTGACAGATCGGCCAAGGCGCTGATGGGCGCAGCCGGCGCCGCCACCGGCGCGGAACTGGGCGGCTTCACGGACGCCTTAACGGCTTTGACGTCCTGTGAAACCGGCGCGGCATTCGCCACGCTGTCGCCGGGCAAATCCGGTGCCGCCGCGTCGGCGCCAGTAAACCTGCCTTCGGCGAATTCGCCTTCCAGCTTGCTGCCATCGGCGCGGACCAGAACACCCGCGCCGTTGGGCAAGTCGTTTTTCCATTCCCCCACATAACGTTCGCCATTGTCGTGCGTGACGCTGCCCTGGCCGTTCAGCTTGCCGCCCTTCCAGATGCCTTCGAAACGGTCATGCTTGTCATTGATCAGCACACCCTGGCCCTCGAAATGCCCGGCCATCATGGCGCCTTCATAGCTCCAGCCATCGCCCCAGCGCACCGTGACGGGACCATCCTGGGCCACGCCGCCCGCGAAATTTCCCGTGAAGCTTTCAAATTCCTTGCCGCCATTGAAAAAGCTGGCCGAACCGGGGCCTTCACCGCGGCCATCCTTGCATTCGCCGATCCAGGCGACGGTATCACCGGGCTGCAACGTGGCGTCGTACAGCGCGCAATGGGTATTCGGATCACTGGCCCAATGGCTGGAATCGTCGGCCGCTCCTGCCGCGCAAGGCGGGCATAGAAGGAGCGTCGCCAGAATCGCTCTTTTGAGCAACGGCATCGCAAATCTCGTATGTATGATGACCCAGCCCCATCGCCCGGCCACGAAAAAATCATTCGGCACAATTTTGAAAATTGTCCATTGCAAAATGAGCGGGAACCTAAACGCATCCTTGATGCGTTGTGCGCGTTTCTAAAAGCCGCGAAATTCCTGGTGTTTTTGGGTGCGCTTTCGCGCGCCCCGTTCATCTTGGCGGTTGCATTATGAACGGGATTGATCGCGCTTATTCATCTAGATGAATAATTTTGCGGAATGCGCCGCTACGATTGATTCACGATGATGCAGACGCGCCGGATCACAGCACGGCGAGGAAATTCACCAGATCCTGTTTTTCCTCAGCCGAGAAACCGGCCTTGAAACGGCGGTCATAAAAATCCACCACATCGGACAGCGTCCTGGCCGAGCCGTTGGAGAAATACGGCGCCCGCGCCGAAAGGCCCCGCAATTGCTGCACCGTAATGGCGCCGACATCGGCGCATTTGCCGGTGGTCATGGCACGGCCCGGATCCTGGGTATAGATCACCCGGCCCAGGAACGGATGCGCCGGCGCATCCGCATTGCAGGTAATCTTGAACAGCGGCAGGTCGGAGGCCGCAATTGCCCAGGGCGGGTTGGTCGAACCGGTATCAATCCAGCGCGCCGACGCCATGCCGCTCATGGAAATATCGTGACAGGTGGCGCAGGAGCCGTTCACCGCCGCTGCCGACGTGTTAACCCCCACCGCGCCGGTGATGGCAAGCGGGCGATGGCTGAAAATCTCCGCCCCGCGCGCCACCGAACGGCGAAATTCCTGTTCGCTGGGAGAGCCGGGATCGGGCCCGTTCTTCCAAGTGTCGAAGCTCTGAAACACCGCGCCGTCATTTGCGCTTTTTAAGTATGCGGAAATTTTCACCGCCAGCGCCAGACTTTGCGGCCCCAGGCCGGGCGGCGCGTTCTTTTGCGTGATCACCCAATTTTGCCGGTCAAAGGATTGGGCGGCAAAGACCTGGCATTCAAACGCCACGATCTGTTTCAGCTGTTTTTCATTGGGCGCGGTCTTCAATTCCA
>CAIXUE010000026.1 GCA_903922545.1 uncultured Alphaproteobacteria bacterium
CGTCTTCCTTGAAGACACCCCACCATTACCCAACGCCTTGGGGCCGGGCTAACACCCGGCCTCTTTTTTTGTCCCGCGCGGCAAAACTCCAAGCAATCACTGGCAATTAGTGGAAAATTTCCACTGGCCATGCCAAACCAGAAAGGATAGACACCGCGTCCTGTTCCTCGGTAGCTCAGTGGTAGAGCCCTCGACTGTTAATCGAGTGGTCGTCCGTTCGAACCGGACCCGGGGAGCCATCCTTTCCAAAATCACGGAAAAGCCGGTGCTTTCAGTCCGGCCCTTCCCCAAATGCGCCAGCAAGGCCATGCGCCGGGCATTTTCCGGTCAGAGAATCACAGGCTGGATGGTCAGCGCCCGCCAAAGCCTCTGACCAGTTATGACGTCTGGCGCAAAACCTCTCCGCTGGGTGGTGGACATGATCGTAGCGGGCCGGGATTGGATCGGCGCTTGGCGGATCGTCATCCTCGCCAGTCGAAGCGTTGATACAATTTTCGATGTCAACTTTGTTGGCGCGCGCCACTTTTCCGCGGCATGAGCGAAAAGTTATACAGCCGCGACAAGCCCGACAATATTGGGCGATAAAATTCCAGCGCTCCGTTTTCAAGATGCGCCGTGACTGTAAGCCTTCAACCGTTTCATCACGATATCAATCAGCGTGCCCTGGCGGCGGGGTATGATCCCAATCGCGTTGTCGAACGCCTTGCCTATGGTTCCTTCGTCTCGCCCGCACGCCGCTACATGTTTGTGGAAACCCCCAAGGCGGCCTGCACGTCGTTCAAGCATCTGATTGCCGAGGTTGAAGGGCTGGCGGCCGATCCAGAGGCGCCGCTCTATCAGCGCGAAACCCGCGCCGACATGCTGATTCATCAGCGCCGGCATTTCGCGCTTCCCACACTGATGACCGCCAGCGCCGAGGCGCGCACCGCGATTCTGACCCAGGCGCCGGGCTGGATGATTTTCGCCCTGGTGCGCAATCCCTTCAGCCGGCTGGTCTCGTTTTTCGAACACAAGATCCGCATGGGCGAGCCCGGCTATGAGCGGATGGAAGCGCGCTATGGCGATGCGGCGCGGCAAGGCGGGCCCGCGAAAAACTTCGCGCGCTTCATCCATGAAGTGGTGGCTGATCGGGCCTTGCGCAACATGGACGTTCACATGCTGCCGCAAAGCGCGGTGATCATGCCTCGGCTTGTGCCCTACACCCATGTCTTTCGCCTGGAGGCGGTGGACGACGCGGTCAAAACATTTGGCGCCCATCTGGGCCGCGCCCTTCCGGCCTTGCGGCACAACCGCACGGCCGGGCGCGACTGGCGCAGCTATTATGATGGCTATTCGGCGCAAATCGTGGCGGACATTTATGAAGAGGATTTCAGCCGGTTCGGCTATGACGCCGGCGACTGGCTGCCGCGCCACGATATGGCGCCTGCCCCATCATCGCCGGAAGAATATTGGCGCGGCGAAGTGGTCTCCCGCAATCAGCTGATCCAGGCGCTGTATGACCGGCTGGGTACCCCGCCGGCCAACAGCTTCGTGGAAAAAGCCTAGAAGCGGTCTTCCGAACGTTCCCGGCCCGTGGAACGCCAGCGCGAGACAATCGTGTCCAGCGCATCGCGGTCCATATTCTGGTTTTTCCAGGATCTGGAGAAGCCAATATTCATGTTCTTGGGCCGGCGCTGACCACCCAGCTCATCAAAGCGGATGCGCATGGGCATGGAAACGCCCTGCCCCAGGATCAATGCTTCCCGGTCACCCAAAAGCGGCAGGAAGTCGATCAGGTCCAGCATGCCTTCATAGGTGCTGCCGCGAATGACCTGCTGGTCCTTTTCGCTGGACAGGCGCAGCGCAATGACGGTGCTGCATTGGGAAAGGATGGTGCTGTCTAGTTCGGACGGCCGCTGCGTCACCAGCGCCAGCGAGATGGCGTATTTGCGCCCTTCCTTGGCGATACGGCCCAGGGCCTGCCGGGTGGGAACGAATTTTCCGTCATTGGCCGGGGCATAGCGATGCGCTTCCTCGCACACCAGCAGCATGGGGCAGCCGCCCTTGCTCCACACCGCCAGGTCAAAGGCCAGCCGCGAGATCACCGAAATCACCACGTCCAGGATTTCATGCGGCACGGTGGAAAGATCGATCACGCTGATCGGCTTGCCGTCATTGGGAATGCGGAACAGCCGGCTGAGTACTTGTGTCATGGTGTCCTGCACCGTCAGGCTGCCGAACATGAAATTGTAGCGCTGATCCGCCACCAGCTGCTCAATGCGCGCCTTGAGACGGCGGAAAGGCAATGTGGCGCGGGTACGTTCCAGCTTGCCCAGCTGTTCGTCCAGATAGGCAATGACGTCGGAAAGGCGAAACGGCGCGGGCGTATCCACCGTGATCACGGTGGCTTCGGTGGCGCGGCGCGCCAGCATGGCGGCGCGCCCGGCGGCGGCATCGGCATAGCGTTTCTTGGCGGCCAACACGCCTTCGCTGAGAATTTCAATTTCTTCGTCGCGGGTGCCTTCGTTGGAGCACAGCGCCACCACCAGTTCCTGGAAATTCAGCA